>JACRCG010000122.1 GCA_016219145.1 Deltaproteobacteria bacterium
ACATTTCTTTTGAATGTTTACAAGTAAGGAATTCATGCCGCTTTCCCGGATACCGGAAGTGAAAAGCCGAATGTGCTCCCTCTGCCGGGGGTGCTTTCGGCCTGAATGCTGCCACCCATCAATTCCACCAGTTTCTTGCAAATCGAGAGTCCCAGTCCGGTGCCCTCGTATTTCCGGCTCAGGCCGGTATCAACCTGATGGAACGGTTTGAACAGTCGGGCAAGATCGCCTTCCTTTATGCCGATGCCGGTGTCGGTTACCCTGGTAACATAATACTCCGCTTCACGTGCGCAGCGAATCGTTATGCTGCCTTGATCGGTGAACTTCACCGCATTGCTGAGCAGGTTGAGAAGGACCTGTTCCGTCCGGCGAACATCGCTTGTGATCGTACCCACATCTGACGCCACCTCTACGTTCAGGTCCAGACCTTTTTGCTCGGCCAGCGGTCGTACGCTCTGTACGATCTTGGCGAGCGACTCCTGCAGATTGAACGGTTCCATTGCCACTTTCAGCTGTCCTGCCTCGATCTTGGAGATGTCCAGAATGTCGCTGATCAGGGAAAGCAGGTGATTGGCGCTTTTGCGGACCATGCCGAGTTGCTTGGCCTGCTCTTCGTTGATCGCCCCCCCCAGGCCCTGCAGCAGGATGCCGGTAAAGCCGATGATCGAGTTGAGCGGGGTGCGCAGTTCATGGGACATGGTCGCCAGAAAGGCCGATTTGAGCTGGTCGGCTGTTTCGGCACGCTCCTTGGCTTCCTGGAGTTCCAGGGTCCTTTCGGCAACGCGTTGTTCCAGACGCCGGTTGTTATCGATAAGTTCAGCATTCTGGAATTCTATTGTCTCCAGCATCACGTTGAAGGCCTTGACCAGCACCCCGATATCATCATCACTTTCCTGTTCCACCCGTACCGAATAATCCTTCTGCTCGCTGATATGCTGGGCAGTCTTTGTAAGGTTTGTGATCGGTTCCGATACGATCTGCTGCAGGCGCGACGACAGGATGAAAGCTGCCATGCATGAACCCAGCATGATCAGGCCGGTGGATACAAGATAGTTCTTCCAGACCGTGTCAAGTTCTGTGAGGCTGGCTTGCACACATACGGCGCCGATCCGCTTTCCTTCAAAGATCATCGGTTCAAAGACCACCAGGCGACGGGATTCGAATCGATGCAGCTTTTCGTACACAGGAGACGGAAATGTCTCTGCCTGTTTGCCGGCAGCGTTATAGGTCGCAAAAACAGAACCGTTTTCCGTGTAGATCCGGGCACCGGTGACCGATGGTTTGACCCGCAGTGAAGCCAGGTTTTCACGCGCAAGTCCCGGATCATCGAACAGCAGGGCGGCGTTGGTCCGTTCAGCAATCAGCATCGACAATGCCGAAAGATCCTGCACCATGTTCTGCTTGACCCGGTAGCGGTCGAACACTGTAAATGCGGTGCCGGCCACCAGCAGACCGATGATCGAGGCTGCCATAGAGATAACCACCAGCTTCTTTTTTATCGGCAGCTTTTTAATAGCCGCAAGATTGATCAGCTGTCCTTTCATTGAACAACCCTCGCTATTTCCAGCAGTTTGGCGCTTACCTTCAGGCCTGCCTGGCGAACAGTCCGTTGGTTTATCTCGATCTTGACCCGATCTCTTTCAGTTATAAAACTGATCATGCCTCCCCGTTTTGCAAACTGGGGGATGTCGCTGACCGTCAGAACCCTTGTTCCCTGGAGGCGCTGCAGAATACTTGGAATCTGGGACTCCTCGGAGCGGCTTATGAACAGCAGATGGCAGGAAGGTATTGAGTTTGAATCTTTCACACGCATGATCCTGAGCGGCCGTCCCTTGACCTCCCTGTTGGAGAGCTCTCCCAGCATGGTGCGTATCGGATCGCTCCCGATCACACAGATACTGATAGGTTCGCTGTCATCATCCGGCCAATCTATAAACTTGGTGAAATTATAGATATAGGCGACTTTAACCTTGGTTTCCAGGTCGCCGGCCATTGCCGGTCGTACCTGAATGATTGACGACGCAAAGCAGATGACCAAAAGTACAAAAGCAGTCCTGGCCAATGTCAACCTGATCGCGGTTTTCCCCATGAAGGCCCTCTTCAAAACGTCAGCTCCAGGCTACAGAATGCATTAAATCCGGGATCCCTGAACTGCCATGGCATCTCATAACGCCTGTCGAACACGTTGTTAAGATCAACTGCGGCATTCAGCGTGTACTCTGCGTTTTTGACGACATTCTTTTGCGCCCTGATGTTCAGCACCTGATACGACCCGAATTTTCTGCGATTGCTCAATGACGTGCTGTCGTAATAGTCTCCCACCATATGCAGATAAGGCGATATTGAAATATCCAGCGGCAGTCGGGCGGTTATGCCCGCATTGGCAATGTAGTCGGGAACAAAAGGTATGTCGGCGTTGTTCTGGTCGCTGTCCAGGGTGTTTTCAACCTTGCTGGCCGTGTAGGTAAGGTTCGCAAACCAGCGTATCGCTTCGGCAAACTTGTGATCAATGTTCAGTTCAAAACCGTAGGAAAATGCATTTCCGGCGTTCATCGACCTGCTCTGGGAGGGGGTAGTGCTGATCACGTTTTCCACTATTGCATCATCGACCTGATTGAAGAACCCCCTGATGCCGATAATCATCGTATCCAGCGGTCGCAGATCCAGTCCGATATCGGATCCGATACCTTTTTCCGGTTTGAGGTCAAGGCTGGGGAGCTGTCCGTTCTGGCCGGCTACGCCGGCGCTTGCGGCGCTCAGGGTTCCCCCGAGCTGCTTTGCCGAGGGAGCAACAAAACTCGAAGCGGCATTGCCATAGAGTGCTATTCCGGGCGTTACATTGTAGCGGATACCGGTGCTCCAGAGGAACGAATCCCAGGAATTATCCCGCTTTGTAGGTGCGACTCCGTTGAATTGATCATAGGAGTGGTTCGTATAATTGAAACGGCCGCCGACCCTGAATACCCATTTGTCCAGTACATATTTCTCCTGCAGGAAAATGCCGGTAGAGTAGGCGCTTACTTCAGTCCCGGTCTTCCTGATACCGTTAATCTCGGAAAAGGTCTTGTATGATGCAACCTGGGAATCGGCTCCGAACGTAAAGAGACTGTTGCCGCCATGGCTGAAGTTGATGGTCAGGTCGGAGGGGAAGATGCTCTGTTCCACTCCGTCATGCTCGCGCAGCCCGAGATCCGCCGGAAAATTGTCTTCAGCCCAGCGGCGGTCGTAATTGCGATATCCGCTTTTCAGTTGAAGGTTGAGAGTCCGCGTAATCTGGTTGGAGTAGGAGACGTTGACAGTGTCATAATTATGGGTGAAATCACGATTGGGGCGCCCTGAATCTCCGTTATGCAATGTATGGTGAGCAAAGAGAGACAGCTTGTGGTCATCACGGTCAAACAGATAGGCCAGTTTCGCGTACAGTTTTGTCTTTTGATATTCCGGGTTTTTGATGATGTTCAGCCATGAGTTTGATGTTCCGTAGTTGATATAGTCGGACTGCTCATAGCTCGCGCCGATGAAATAGTTAAGATTCTCTTTTCTGTCCTGGTGATACAGGCGCCCGCTAAGTGTGTTGTAACTTCCTCCTCCCAACATGACGCGGGTGGCGGGAGAGTCAATCCTGTCCTTGAGTATGAAGTTGGTAATACCGGCCAACGGAGTTTCGTTGCCGGCAAAATCCATGGTCAGGTAATTGGAGTACATGACCGAGGCCGGCCCTTTGTGAATCTCGACCTGACCGAAGGCCAAGGGATCAAGGCTCATGGCGTCGGCAAAGGAATCAATCGGCAGACCGTCCAGCAGGTAGCCGTTATATTTCGGCCCCAGGCCGCCGAATGAGCCCCAGTTGGCGTCATTGCGGGATAGGGGGTTTACAAACTGTCCGGAGCTGTATTTGAGCAGTTCGGCGATGTTCCTGTTATGGGTGGTCTGCTGTTCGAATTCCTCAGGAAAATAGAGCTCCACTTTTTGTGTGACTGTCTCCTGGGACTGGCCAATCTTTGTATCGGTAATCACCAGGTCGGACAGCTTGTCCAGGCTCAGATCGTAGATATTGCGATCCAGGGCCAGGGCAGCACCGCATGTGTAAAAAAACGTAACAAGGCACACTGCCGTTCCGGACGTTTTCAAATACATGTAAATCCCTTTCTTTAAAAGGATGTGAGTCGTCTCGCAGTCATTGCGGCTGGTTTCCGGCTTGCGGCGGATTCAGCGGTAGACGGACGGTGAAGGTTGATCCCGCTCCGACTTCACTGGCGACCATGATTTCACCGCCATGCTTGCGGACTATCTCGGCCGAGATCGAAAGCCCCAGTCCGGTGCCCTTGCCGACTTCCTTGGTGGTGAAAAAAGCGTCAAAGATCCTGTTGAAGTTTTCGGCAGCTATGCCGCAGCCGGTATCGGATACGGATACGAAAGCGTTACTGTTATCGCACCAGGTGCGAACAACTATTTCTCCGGATTTTTCGCCCTTGGATTGAATGGCATGGGTGGCGTTGATCAGCAGGTTCATGAAAACCTGGTTGATCTGCTGAATATTGCAGGAAACCTTGGGGATTTCGCCGTATTCACGTTTCAGATCAGCGGCGTATTTGATCTCGTTGAAGACTATGTTGATAGTGCTGTCCATACAGCCATTCAGGTCGGCCATGCCGATCGCGGTCGAGTCGGCGCGGGAGAATATCTTTAGATCCTGGACGATACGTTTGACTCTGTCGATGCCTTCGTTGCTTTCATCAATGAGTACTTTGATGTCGTTTAACACATAGTCCAGTTTTAGAGAGCGTCGCAATATCTGCGCCTGCTCCGGCAGTGCGCCTCCGGAGCAGGCGCGCATTTCCCGCTCCAGTTCCTCGATGTAGCAATTATATTTTTCTATGTATTTTCCTAAAGTGATCATGTTGCTGCCGACAAACCCCATCGGGTTGTTGATCTCATGGGCGACTCCGGCAGCAAGCTGGCCGATGGTGGCCAGCTTGTCCTGCTGCATCAGCTGGGCCTGCATCTCGCGGAGCGAGTTTTCCGCAAGCTTGTAATCAGTGATATCCGTGACAACTCCGGTCCAGAGGACCTCGCCGTTGGCAAGCTTTCGTGGCACTGATTCAAAACGTACCCAGGTGACGCCCTGTCCCCTGACGAAGCGTCCTTCCCATTTGAAAACGGTGAGCTCGGCAAGCGACCTGATGTTGTTCTCGATGAAATCAGCCCGGTCATCCGGATAGACCATGTCGGGAACAATGCCGGGATTCTCCTTGAACAGCTGGGCATCAATTCCA
>JACRCG010000124.1 GCA_016219145.1 Deltaproteobacteria bacterium
GGATGTGGTAGGAGGTTGCTTGGTACAGAGTTGGACAACATCAAATGGAAAACGACATCATGGCAATGACCGTTGAAATCAAAGGCAACAAACTCTGCATCGAAATTGACCTTGAGAAACCGACATCGTCAGCATCCGGCAAAACCCTGGTGGTCGCCAGTACACGAGGCAATGCCGTCACGGAAGCCATGGTGGACGGAAAGCCGATTACTATCGGGTTGAATGCGTATATTAAGCCGTAATTTCTGTGGAATTGAGTACAGGTAGGATAACAATGGGCGCCATCGGCGCCCATTGTCGTATAATGATTACAACAGAGCCTTGGCCGCCGCTATCGCTGCCGCATAATCCGGTTCACTCGTCACTTCCGGCACAATCTGGATGTATCTGATGACATTATCCGCATCCACCACAAAGACCGCCCTGGTCAAAAGCAGCAGCTCCTTGATCAGCACCCCGTACCCCAGACCGAATGACCGATCGCGGTAGTCGGACAGTGTTACCACCTTGTCGATACCGGCGGCTCCGCACCAGCGCTTTTGGGCAAAAGGAAGATCCAGACTGACCGTCAGCACCACGACGTTGCCCGCAAGCCCGGCGGCTTCCTGGTTAAAACGACGGGTCTCCGTGTCACAGACCGGCGTATCCAGCGAAGGCACCGCGCTGATGATCTTTACCTTTCCGGCGTAACTGGCCACAGACGTCGGCGCAAGCCCGTTGTCAACCAGCGCAAAGTCAGGAGCCGCATTCCCAACTTTCAGTTCCGGCCCCAGAAGAGTCATCGGATTGCCTTTGAACGTAATAACTCCTGTTTTTTCATTCATAATCTGTCTCCCTCGTTCAAGTCTATTGATTCCGGAAATGCAAAACCTTCCACGGCAGTTGCAGCCTCGCTTTCAATGTGATTGAGCAGTTCAATGAACTGCATCAGCAGCCGGTAGGTGATTCCCCACAGGACCGGCTTGCCGTCCTGCGGGAGCCGGATAGCCGGAACCGCCATCTTCCTGTCATCAAAGGCGACATCGGCCAGCAGATGCCGGGCGCTGTCACGCAGATCAGAGAGGCTGGTCCAGAACACATCACTGACCTCATCACTCAGAGTCGGTTCGCAGGCCTCGCGATCCATGCCGAACACACAGCAGGAAACGTGGACCGGCAGGTTGGCGCCGACAATATCGGAGAGACGTCCAAGATAACACCCTTCGTCAAGGTCGAGACCAATCTCCTCGAGGGTTTCTCTCCGCGCCGCCTGACAGACCTGCTCACCGTCCTCCAGCTTTCCACCGGGAAAGGCGATATGCCCTGACCAGGGATCAAGATCATCTTTGGCACGTTGAATGAAGAGTATTTCCAGATCGTTGACAGACTGGCACAGGATCAAGGCTACAGAAGCACGGGTACGCCCGCCCGCCTCGGCTGTCAGGGCCTCGTCCCGCGTTACAAGTCTTTGTGAAATCTGCCGAAATGTTTTGTTTTGTTTGGCTTTGGCGCTGGTCATCGTTCGAATAATCCCTGAATGTACATTGTCGTCATCCTTACCTGATCATCCAATATCGTCAAGTAAAAATTGCGGCCGCCACAATAATGAAATAGGCACACGTTTTGCTGATTCAGCGCAGCCTCAGTTCGATTCATAATCGAACAGGTCGTCCTGCGTACCGAAAGGCCGGATTTATTTGTCTGTTTTTGAAACGGTCTATTTACTCACCAGCAAGGGCCTGTAGGAATATCCGCCATTTCGAGAAAATATTTCTGAACATTCAGCCCTTAGACTGAATGTGAAAGCACTTTCAATCCTTTCTCAAACCCAGGATGGTATGAATCGGCGATGCTTGTCAGCAGAATAGTGCCAATACTGCTTCTAACGGCAGTTTTATACTGTTTCCCCTCGCTTTCTGCTGCCGGGGATTCCGGTTTTGCGTGGCCGGTCAGCTGCGTACCGGGTCTGGACTGCGCCGGCCAGCATTTTCGCATCGGCTACCCGGATGTGTCCGGTGCCGGCCTGTCTTTTTCATGTGGCAAACCCGGTTACACCGGACATCAGGGCACCGATATCGTTGTCTCGTCACTTGAACAGGGGGTGCAGGCCCTGGCGGCAGCAGACGGAGTTGTACGCTGGACAAAAGATGGACTGTTCGACCGCTGCCCGAGCAACACAGAGCATGAGTGCGACGAACAGCAGAAAAGTGAACTCTCGCCAGGGGGACCAAAAGGTGCTACACTGGGGTTCAACGCCGGCAATTTTGTAGTTGTAGAGCACAAAATTGACGAGACGCGCTACCTGACACTGTACGCGCACCTGCGTAAAGGATCGCTGAAGGTAGTTTCCGGACAGAAGGTTTCCCGAGGAGAGCAGATGGCCGAAGTGGGGAGTTCCGGAAACTCCCAGATACCCCATCTGCATTTTGGGGTATATAAGGAAGAGGGCGCCATGTATCGTCCGGTTGATCCGTGGAGGGGGTCCTGCAACTCCAGCAGCGATGGTCTATGGGCCTCGAACCCGCCCTATCTGTCAGAAGGACTGCTGGCACACCCCGGA
>JACRCG010000127.1 GCA_016219145.1 Deltaproteobacteria bacterium
AAATAGCCCTGGCGGGCATGATCATGCTGGCTGTGCTGACACCGCTGCACTCTTTTGCCGCGGTAATCGCGGCGATGATGAGCAGCGACCAGCCGCGCTACCGTGAAGCTCACCGCGCATTTGTCAAGGCGATAGCTGCTCGCGGCTATGCAGCGCCCGGCACGGAAATCATCCTGCAGGCCCCGAATCCGGATCAGCTTTCATGGACCAACACCGTCCGCAAATTCAATGCTTATAATCCTGATCTCATAGTAGCCTATGGAGCCCCGGCCGCAATGACCGCTTTCCGGGAATCCAACGGAATACCGGTGGTCGCGGTAGATGTATTTGCATCTGACCAGCCGGTTAAAGGAATGTGCGGAGTCAGTTCACGCGTGCCGATGGTGACGCTCCTCAAAACTCTGCAGGGGGTCAGGCCCTATCGCAAGGTCGGAGTGCTCTACACTCCGCGTGAAGCGGGTTCGCAACGTCAGCTGGATGATGTCAAAAAGTACGCCGGACAGCTCGGCCTGACGATAGTCGAGGCGAGTGTTACTTCCCCTGCCAATCTCGACGCGGCAGTCAACAAGCTGCTCGACAAGGCTGAGGTGATTGTGGCGACCGAGAGCGCTGCCGTCAGTCGCCAGTTTGACAAGGTCGTGTCCAAGGGCAAGGCCCGTAACATCCCGGTGGTCTCCACCATGCCGGATGCCGCGGTTAAAGGCGCCCTGGTATCACTGGAGATCAGTCCCCAGGAACAGGGGCACCTGGCTGCCGATATGGTTGCCCGCGTGCTGGAAGGCGCTAAGACGGAACACCTCTCCCTCCTCTCTCCGCATCGTATTGACCTGATCATCAACATGCGGGTCGCGCGTGATATGGGGATTGAAGTCCCTTTTGCTGTAATCGGGAGCGCCACGAGGCTGATCAAGTAATTTTTTATTTCACCTCGGCGACTAATCGGCTATAGTAAATTCCTTATGGGAAGAATACTCTTAATCGATGATGACCCGGCCTTTACCCGGTTCCTGGGTGACTACATCAGCCAGAACTACCCGCTCTTGCAGGTGGAAATCCGCAATAATCCGGTCGCGGCGCTGCATTCAATCAAAACCGGCGGTTACGACCTGATGCTGATCGACCTTGAAATGCCGGCCATGGACGGGCTCAAGCTGCTCAAGTTCGCTGTTGAGACGGGGATGGACAAAAACCGGATCGTAATACTCTCCGGGCGGGATGCGGATTTTCTGCACGGACTCTGTCCGATGGGAACCTGCCTGGCTGTACTGAACAAGTTCGAAGCCCGCCAGAAAGCGGTGCTGGACATGGTCTTCAGTTCGCTCAACAGAAAAGCCGGAGCTGCCTGAATGCAATGCCAGACCTGCTGAAAACATCCGCAGTCCTGATTCTGATCATCATCCTGCTGCGCCGCAAGGTTTCCATGGCGGCGGTAATGCCGATAGGTTCCCTTGCACTGGCAATTGTCTACCTGACTTCCCCCGCAGAACTCCTCAAGGCGGCATATACCGCTATTTCTGCCACCTCATCGCTGGAAATGACCCTGACTCTGGTTCTTACCATGGTTATGGAGAACATCCTCAGAAATACCGGAATGCTGAAACGGATGGTAGCTTCACTGTCATCAGCACTCTCGGACAGGCGGGTGGTTATGGCCGCGATGCCGGCCATGATCGGCATGCTCCCTTCTCCCGGAGGTGCGATTTTTTCAGCACCGATGGTCGACGAAGCTACCGGAAAAGCCGATGTGACTCCGGAAGAGAAGGCGTTTATCAACTATTGGTATCGCCATGTATGGGAATATATATCTCCGCTATACCCAGGGATCATTCTGACGGCTGGCCTGACCGGGCTTTCCACTCGGGCGTTGTTCGTTGTAAACCTGCCCTATGCCCTTTCGGTGGTTTTCTGGGGCGCACTTTTCTGTTTTCGTGGTATCGGACATCAAGACACAGCTCCTTCTGGAAATCGGCGGGGTCGTGAGTTTATGGTTTTTCTGGCAATGATTTCCCCGATCATGCTGGCGTTGCTGCTGGTGGTGATATTCCGGGTCAGGTCGCCGCTGGCGCTGGGAGGCGCCGTCATGGCGCTATATGCTGTCCACCGCTATACGCCCCGTATGATAATCAGAAATATTCGCGAAAGTATTTCCGTCAAAGCTCTGTTCCTGGTGGCCGGAATCATGGTGTTTCAGGAAGTGCTGCGAGTGACCGGCGCTCTTGCGGGCATCTCCGGATATTTTACGGATTCCCGCATGCCGGTATATCTGTTGCTTGTGCTGATTCCGTTCATTGCCGGAATCATGACCGGACTGACGGTAGGTTTTGTCGGCATCACATTTCCATTGCTGATGCCGCTGATGGGAAGCCCGGTGCCATCAGCAGGACTTACCGCCCTGGCCTTCGGATCGGGCTTTGCCGGTGTGATGCTCTCCCCGGTGCATCTCTGCTATGTACTTACCTGCGAATATTTCCGGGCCGACATCGCCCGGGTCTACCGCAGGCTGATCCTGCCATCCGTTTTGGTTCTGCTGGCCGCCCTGATCCCGCTTTATGCATACTGAAATCAATCTCCGCCATCTTGACTCTTGCCTTCTGCAAGAGTTGTGGCACAATCACTGCCATGCAAACCGGAAGTGGAACAGTCCTGGTAACAGGCGCAAGCGGATTCATCGGCAGGCGGCTCACAAAAACGCTGCTTGACAGTGGGCATAGCGTTCGCGCAATGGTTCGTAGTCAAAATGCCCAATTAGCCGATGGTGCCGAAAGAGTTGCCGGAGACATGCTGGTGCCGGCTACCCTCGATCCGGTGCTGGATGGCATCGATTGCGCATATTACCTGGTGCATTCCATGGCCGGCGGGCGGGCCGGTTTTGAGCGCCGTGACCGCGAGGCGGCCGGGAATTTTACCAGGGCTGCTGAAAGGGCCGGTGTGCGGCGGGTAATTTACCTGGGTGGGTTGGGGGAAACCGGCGATCAACTTTCCGAACACTTGAGAAGCCGCCTGGAGGTGGCTGACATTCTCCACGCAGGGAAGTTTTCCACGACATTTCTGCGGGCGGCCGTGATAGTGGGTGCCGGCGGCGCCTCCTTCGAACTGGTGAGGGGACTGGTCAAACGCCTGCCGGTAATGATAACTCCGCGCTGGGTATCGACGAAATGCCAACCGATAGCAGTCAATGACGTGATTTCCTATCTTGCCGGCTGCCTGGCGGATGAGCGTACCGCCGGCCGGACTTTTGACATCGGTGGCCCGGAAGTAATGACCTACCGGGAAATGATGGAACGATTCGCACGACTGGAAGGCAAGAGGTTGTATATTATCCCGGTGCCGGTGCTGACTCCCCGGCTCTCCTCGTATTGGGTGGCGCTGTTCAGCCCGGTGCCTCCTTCAGTCTCGATGCCGCTGATCGAAGGGCTTGGAAATGAAGTGGTCTGCCGGGATAACTCGATCCGGGATTTGATCCCGTTACAGTTGACCAACTATGACGATGCCATCCGCCAGGCACTTCTGGAGGAAAAGCAATAATTACGGATCCGATCCGTAAAACAATCAACACAGGCAGGGGGAACAACCATGAAAAAGATCGGTGTAGTACTTTCAGGATGCGGCGTCAGGGACGGAAGCGAAATTCACGAGGCGGTATTCACCCTGCTGGCCATTGACCGGCAGGGAGCGGAAGCGGTCTGCATGGCGCCGAATTCGGATTTCCCGGTAACTGACCATCTGGCGATGCAGGAGAGCGGCGAAAAGCGCAATGCACTGGTTGAATCGGCACGCATTGCACGTGGCAACATCCGCGATATTGCCGCGGTGAAGGCCGGCGAACTGGATGCGATCATCTTCCCGGGAGGTTTTGGAGCGGCCAAAAACCTGTGTGACTTTGCGATGAAGGGAGCGGCTGCGGCGGTCCACCCGCAGGTGTCGCGCCTGTTGAAGGAGATGGCCGCTGCCGGCAAGCCGATCGGTGCTATCTGCATCGCGCCGGTTCTGATCGCCGCCGTACTCGGCAAGGAATCCGCTCCGACCGTGACCATCGGCAACGATGCCGGCACCGCTTCCGAGATTGAAAAAACCGGTGCAAAACACCAGGATTGCCCGGTCACCGAATTTGTGGTCGATGCGAAAAACAAGCTGGTTACGACCCCCGCCTACATGCTGGCCAACCGAATCTCCGAAGCTTATGAGGGGATTGACAAGTGTGTCCGGGAAGTTATCAAGCTGATCTGAAATTCTGCCGAAATTCATTTTTAAGGGCGAGGCTTGCTTCGCCCTTATTTTTTGCAAAAGGATGCCAAGTTGATGAAAATCACGCTGTTCTGCCTGTTTGCCGCCATAACCTGCTTAAGTTACTGGCTGCGCCACATCAATCTCAAACACCTTAAACAGCATGGCTCACAAGTCCCGGATGGTTTCGAGGGGCATATCGATCAGGAGAAGCTTCGCAGAAGCAGCTCCTATACCTTTGAATCTAGCCGTCTGGGACTGTGGGATTCCCTGTTTGACAATGCGCTGTTGGTTCTGTTCCTGTTTGGAGGGGTGATCACGTTTTATGACCGTTTCATCGGCGGTCTCAGCGACTCGCGGATTATCACGGCGATCCTGTTTTTTATGTTGCTGACCTGGTTCCAGACCTTGCTGGGCATCCCCTTCGATCTTTACAGCACCTTCAGGATCGAGGCCCGCTATGGTTTCAACACCACCACCCCGCGACTCTGGTTAGCCGATCTTCTGAAGTCCCAGGCCATAGGAGTCGTGCTGATGTCGTTGCTGATTGCAGTGGTCTTCTGGCTCATATACTGGAGCCCGCAGCGGTGGTGGCTCTGGGTGTGGGGCTTCATGGCGGTTTTCAGCCTGTTCATGATGTTCATTTCTCCTTATCTGATAGAACCGCTCTTCAACAGATACGAACCGGTCAGCGAACCGGGGCTGGAGGATGAAATCCGGGCAATGATGGAAAAGGCGGGGCTCAAGGCGGGCAAGGTTCTGCAGATGGACGCTTCCAGGCGCAGCCGTCATTCCAACGCCTACTTCACCGGGATAGGCAAGGTAAAGCGCATCGTACTTTACGATACACTGGTCAGGCAGATGAGCCACGGCGAGATCGTGGCGGTGTTGGCCCATGAGATCGGACACTGGAAGAAGGGGCATATCTGGAAACGACTTTTGATGGCCGAAGTGATGGCGCTGGCGGGATCGTGGCTCGCTTTCAGGTTGCTGGGCTGGCCGGAACTGCCCGATCTGCTGGGATTGCCGGCTGATATTTCACTTCCTGCCAGGATGGTGGTTCTGGGGTTTGTCGCATCACTGGCGCTGTTTCCGCTAACGCCGTTCTCTGCCTGGCGGTCTCGTTGCCACGAGCGCGAGGCCGACCGTTTTGCCGCCGATCTTACCGGCCGCCCGCAGGATCTGGCCTCGGCTCTGGTCAAAATGTCTGCTGAAAATCTGTCCAACCTGTTCACACATCCGTTTTACGCTAAGTTCTATTACAGCCATCCCCCTGTGGTCGAGCGTGTACGAACATTGCGGGAATGGGCTAAACAGTCTGCTAATGGCTGATTAGCGCTGATGCAAGCTGGCCCGGGAAACGGTTCCCGAGAATTGTATTGTGCCGGTTCCGCTTAAAGCTTGTATCGGCGGGAGAGTGAATACTATAATGCAGCCTGAATAGGAGATGACATAGATGGATGTTAACCAGGCAGAATTCATAAAAAGCGCGGCC
>JACRCG010000126.1 GCA_016219145.1 Deltaproteobacteria bacterium
GCCGAACAGAACAGAAAAAACGCCGCAAACGCGGCTGTCAGACCAAAGCGAAGGAACAGTAGCAGAGCCAGAATGCCGTTCAGCAACTCGACCAGCGGATACTGAAGCGAAATATGAGCGCCGCAGCCGCGGCACTTGCCGCGCAGCAGCAGGTAACTTAGCAGAGGAATATTGTCGTACCACCTGATCTGGTAGACGCAGAGCGGGCAGTGAGATGGCGGAGATACAATCGATTCATTCCTGGGCAGGCGGCAGATGCAGACGTTCAGAAATGAGCCGACCAGCAGGCCGAAAACCAGGGCGAACAGTGCGTAGATTGCTGTAGGGGTCATTAGTCGAAACTTTCGGCTACATCAAGAGTGATCTCGCGCTTCAGGTACATATCGACCTCGGCGGCGGTTTTAAATGCAAAACAGCCTTCCGCAATCCTGACAGCCCGTTCATGCGTGATCCGTCGCAGAATCTGCTTGACACGCGGCAGCGAGGCGGCATTCATTGAAAGCTCGTCGAAGCCCAGACCGAGCAGCACCGGCAGGTACAGTGGATCACCCGCCATCTCTCCGCACAAGCAGGCATCGATACCGGCGGCATGGGCATCCCGAACGATCTGCCGCAGCGAACGCAGCACGGCCGGATGCAGCGGCTGGTACATATGGGACAGATGTTCGTTGGAGCGATCAATGGCCAGAGAGTACTGGATCAGATCGTTGGTGCCGACACTGAAGAAATCTACTTCTCGTGACAGCAGATCACCCAGTATCACCGCTGACGGGATTTCAATCATGACACCGATCCTCATGTCGGCATCAAAGCGGATATTTTCTGCTGTCAGCTCGGATTTGGCCTGCTCCAGCAGGTTTTTGGCCTGAGCAAGTTCTTCCATGCCGGAAATCATCGGAAACATGATGCTGACCGGTCCGCTGGCGCTGATGCGCAGGATCGCCCGCAACTGTTTTTTGAATTCATCCGGCATACTGAGTGAAAGCCGGACAGCCCGAACTCCAAGCGCCGGATTCTGCTCGGAGTCGCCCTGCATACCCTCCAGAAGCTTGTCACCGCCGGCATCCAGAGTTCTTACGGTGAGAGGATGGGGCGCAACAGCCTGCTGCATGGCCAGGTAGATTTGATACTGTTCTTCTTCATCCGGCATGCTTGAGCGGTTCATGAACAGCATCTCGGTACGGTAGAGCCCGGCGCCGCTGCCGCCATGCCTGAGTACCGAAGCCCCCTCTTCCGGCAGCTCCACATTGCCTTTCAGCAGCATGGGATGTCCGTCGGCTGTTTCGGCAGGCAGGCCGGCATTTTTCAACAGCTCGAACTCGATATATTCGTAATGCTGTTTACGACTGAGGCAATCCTGAAAGGTCTGACTGTCAGGGTTAATGATCACACAGCCGTTAATACCGTCTACGATTACCGGCAGGCCATCGAAGAGCGGATCTGCGATCCCCTCCACTCCGGCCACAGCCGGCATTTCAAAAGCTCGCGCCAGAATGGAGGTGTGCGAGGTGCGCCCGCCGATTTCTGTTACAAAACCAATAACATTGGTGCGATCAAGTTGCAGGATATCAGCCGGGGTAATATCATGAGCTGCGACAATTGTCTGTCCTTGATGCTGCGGCATCTCGGCATGAGCCTCGCCGATCATCGACCTGAGCACTCGCTCGATAACTGTTTCGACGTCGCTGATGCGCTCCCGCAGATAGGGATCATCCATACTTGAAAAAATTTCCTGATAGCGATGCAGGGTGCGGCGCAAGGCGCCTTCCGCGTTAATCAGACCGGTTTCAATTATGGCTATCGTTTCCGAAACAAGTCGTTCATCGGCCAGTATCAACAGGTGTGTTTCGATGAAAAAGAGGTGATCTTCTCCGGCAGAAGTTACCAGGCGGGTTTTCAGCGATTCAAGATCATGGCGGGTTACGGCTACGGCGGCATGCAGTCTGGAAATTTCTGAGGAAACAGCTTCGGGAGCAACAGTGTACTCACTTATGGCGGCTCTGCGACGATCAATGACGCACAACCGGCCGACAGCAATCCCGGGCGAAGCCGCGATTCCTGTGAAAGTACGCATGTTATTCCTCACCAAACCCGGTGGAGATGATTTCACCGATAGACTGCATCGCTTCCGCTTCGTCCTCCCCCGCAACAGTCAACTTTACAGTGGTTCCCTTCGGGGCGGCCAACATCATGATACCCATGATGCTTTTTCCGTTCACTTCCACACCTTCTCTGGCCAGCTTTACTTCAGAGTTGAAGCGGCTGGCTGTCTTGACAAACAGAGCCGATGCACGGGCATGCAGCCCGAGCTTGTTTATGATAAGAAATTCCTTCTGGAGCATGGTTACATTTTCCTCTTAAGTAATATTAACTATTTTAAAAGATCCCCGGCCACGACAATCCCTTCACGGCCGCAGCGCTGCAACTCGGCTGCAAGCTCTGCAACAGCCAGCCTTCCCCGCTTGGAACAGAATTCCATCAGCATCGGCAGGTTGACACCTGTAATAACTTCCACCAATCCGTCCTTCAGAAACGACATTGCCATGTTGGAGGGAGTGCCGCCAAAAAGGTCGGTCATGATGATTGTGCCGGTCTGGCTCGATCCGACGGCAGACACAACATGAGCCATAATCTGATCGGCATGTTCTCCGGAAGCGACCTCCACGACGGAACACTCCTCAATCGGGCCGACGATCATCTCGGCCGAAGCCTTAAGGGCGGTAGCCAGGCCCGCATGCGCCACAAGAACAAGTCTAATCATTGATTTCCCTTTTCAATATCTCTGTGAATTATCCTTACTGACGGCCATAAAGTCTGCAAATGCATACCGGTAGCCTCGGCAATAGCTACCGAACGGTGCCGCCCCCCGGTGCAACCTATCGAAATTGTAAAATATGACTTGCCTTCCTGCCTGTGAGCCGGCAGCAGCATATCAAGCAGAGGGAAAAAATGATCCAGAAACTGCGCCGTAACGACATTATCAAGCACATATTCGCGCACAGCATCGTCAAGCCCGGAAGCGGACTTCAATTCCGGCACAAAGAACGGGTTAGGCAGAAAGCGCACATCCATAACCATGCTGGATTCAAGCGGAATCCCGTAGCGAAAACCAAAGGACTGCACCTCTATCACCAGCGGGTTTCCGCTCTCTTCTCCCCTGGCAACACGAAGAATAAAGTCCTTCAGCTGATGAACATTAAACTCGGAAGTATCAATAACTCTGGTGGCCATCTGCCTTAATCCGGAAAGATGCTCCCTTTCAATGCGGATACATTCTGACACGGAACGGCTTTCGTCAGCCGGATGACGCCTTCTGGTCTCGGAAAAACGACGCATGAGAATTTCATCAACGGCATCGAAAAACAGAATTTCTATAATGTGGCCGGCATTGGATATTTTCTGAAAAGCACTTTTGTAGCCCTTCAGAAATTCCCGGCCACGGATATCCGCCACCAGAACGATGCCCTTGAAAGATTCGCCCGATTTACCGATCAGGTCTACAAATCTCTTGAACAGCCGCACCGGCAGATTGTCAATACAGTAAAAACCTTCGTCCTCCAGAGCCCTGACAGCGGTGGATTTTCCTGAACCGGACATGCCGGTGACAACAATAACCCTCATGACCTACTCTACCTCATCACCCAGCGGCCTGACTTCCATGCGCGCCAGCAGCCGCTCCTGAAAATCGCGAGCCGAATGATAGCCCATCCCTTTCAGCAGAAAGTTACGGGCCGCTACTTCTATGATCGACCCCAGGTTGCGTCCGGGACGGACCGGAATACAGATGTGGGGAATCTCTATCCCGAGAATGGTCGAGGTTTTGTCGTCAACCCCCAGACGGTCATATTCATGGTCCGGGTCCCACTCTACAAGCTCCAGCTCCATATCGATGATTTTCTTGTCACGGATTGAAGAAACACCGTAGAGATCCTTGATGTTTATAATCCCCAGACCACGGATCTCCATCAGATGCAAGATAGCCTCTTCGGCCTGCCCGACCAGCGCCGCCGGCATTTTTTTCTTGATGAAAACCATGTCGTCCGCGACCAGCCTGTGGCCGCGTATTACCAGGTCAAGAGCACACTCGCTCTTGCCGATGCCGCTTTTGCCGGTCAGAAGAATACCGACACCCAGAACGTCCACCAGCACGCCATGGATATGAGTGGTCGGCAACAGCCTCTCTTCAAGAAACTTGGTGATTAAAGAAATAAATGTGGAGGATTGAAGATTACTGCCGATCAGCGGTATTCCGGCCCGAATTGCCATTTCGAACAATACCGGCGGAGGCCTGAGACCCTTTGTGATGATAAAGCAGGATATCGGAAAACTGCAAAGGGCCCCAACAGTTTGCCTGGCGATCTGAGGCTCAATCTGTTCCAGATAGGAAATTTCGGTATTGCCGAGCACCTGAATCCGGTCGGGATGCAAGTGCTCGGTATATCCGGCCAATGCCAGCCCGGGTTTCTGAATGCGCGAACTCGAAACTCGATTGAGCAGTCCCTGTTCACCGCCGATCAGGGTCAACCCCAGGCCGTATTCCTTGTCGTTAAGAATTTCCTGAATTGAAAGAGTAATGCCATCCATGGATTTATGGGTTTTCTCTCTGCACTCAGCTCTGTTGCGGTTCTATCAGACCAAAGTTGCCGTCCTTGCGACGATAGAGAACTTTGATCTCACTGCTGGAGGAGTCTGTAAATACCAGAAAATCCTTGTGCAGCAGATCCATCTGCATGACGGCCTCTTCTACCGACATCGGCTTGGCTGTTTCTATTTTGGTCCTGATGACAACCGGCTCGGCATTCTCATCAAGACTTTCAGCCTGGAAAATCTTCTTGGAGATCTGGCGGCCGTGTTCATCACCATTTGGCTTGTGCGCCTTGATCTTTTCCTTGTAGCGTTTGAGTTGACGCTCGATCTTGTCGATCACGGCGTCAATGGCGGCGTACATGTCGTTGGTTGCCTCGGAGGCTTTGGTGCTGATGCCCCGGGCGGTGATAACGATCTCGACGATATGCCTTATTTTCTTCTCGACCGCAAAATAGACCTGCACGCTGACCGGTTCATCGATATACTTCGTAACCCTCTCCAGTTTTTCTTCTGCATACGCTTTGAGGGCGTCGCTCTGCTCCATTTGCCTGAAAGTTGTTGATACCTGCATACTAGCCTCCTGTCTGTTGTGTGCTGCATTGTGGACAACCTGCCATTTAAACAGATCGTCAGAAATGTCGTTTACGTTCCGATGATGAGCCTAATCTCAACATCTCGCGATACTTGGTCACTGTGCGCCGGGCAATATTGACTGTCTGTCCCGACAATAACTCTGCAATTTTCTGATCCGAAAGCGGTTTTTTGGGATCCTCCTTTTCTATGATTTCCCTGATTCGGTTTTTGACGCTTTCAGAGGCAACAAACTCCCCTTCGCTTGTCGAAAGGCCGCTGTTGAAAAAATACTTCAATTCAAACAGCCCTTGCGGAGTCTGCATGTACTTGTTGGTGGTAACCCTGCTGATGGTTGACTCGTGCATGCCGATATCTTCGGCTATGTCTCGTAAGACCAGCGGCCGAAGATACTCGATGCCGCGGTCGAAATATTCGCGCTGAAAGCGGATGATACTCTTGGCAACCTTGTAGATGGTGCGCTGACGCTGCTGGATGCTCTTGATCAGCCAGAGGGCGGAGCGCATCTTGTCGCTGATGTACTCCTCCGCCTGGGAATCGATCGAACCATTGCCGCGGACATCAGCGTAATGCGAGCTGACCTTAAGATTTGGCAGGCCCTCTTCATTCAGCATGACGACGTAATCATCGCCTACCTTGTGAACAAAAATATCGGGCGAAATATAATGCACATCATCAGAATTGAAGGACGACCCCGGACGCGGGTCAAAACCGGCAATAATCTTGGCGGCAATCAGCACCTGGTTGATGTCAACGCCCAGAGAGCGCGCGATCAGCTTGTAGTCGCGCTTTTCTAGATCGGAAAGATGTTTCAGCAGAATGCCCTCTACCACACTCCCTTTCATACCCAGAAAACGGGCCTGAATCAACAGGCATTCCCTCAGATCACGGGCAGCCACACCGGAAGGATCGAATTCCTGAATGCACTCCAGCACATCAATGACGTCCTCTTCGGTTGCATTGCTCGCCTCGGCGATCTCTGCCAGAGAAGCCCGCAGATAACCGGACTCATCTATGTTTCCGATTATCACCTCGCCGACCCGCACGTCCATTTCGGAGTACTGCCCCATATGGAGCTGCCAGAGCAGATGATCAATCAGGGTGCCCTGGCGGGTCAGCAGGTTTTCAAACGAGGGACGTTCCTCATCACTGCTGTACTGTTCCCCGGCACTGTAGTTGTAGCCATCCAGGTAGCTATCCCAATCCCGCAGGGTCTCCTCACCGGTCTCCACTTCACGAAATTCAGTGACATCCTGTTCAGGCTCATGCTCCTGCTCGGCTGTCTCCAGAGTATCAGGCTCACGGGGCTCTTCTATATCAGTATTCTCTTCCAGAAGCGGATTTTCCTCCAGCTCCTGACGAACAAGATCCTGAAGCTCCAGCCGGGTCAGCTGGAGCAGTTTGATAGCCTGCTGCAGCTGCGGCGTCATCACCAGCTGCTGCGACATCTTCAGTTGTTGGCGCATCTCCATTGCCATCTGAATCAAACCTCGGACAGTCTATAATCTGAAATCATCACCCAGATATATCTCACGTGCTTTTTTGCTGTTCGCTATTTCATCCGGAGTGCCGTGCTCCAGCACTTCCCCGGCGCTCAGGATATAGGCGGTGTCGCAGACACCCAGGGTCTCGCGTACATTGTGATCAGAAATCAAGACACCGATGTTCCTGTTTTTCAGCGACACTATCAGATTCTGTATATCAGCCACCGCAATCGGATCGATTCCGGCAAACGGTTCATCAAGAAGGATAAACAAAGGCTTTGTTATCAGAGCCCGCGCGATTTCTACCCGACGGCGCTCTCCTCCCGAGAGGGCATACCCTTTCGAGGCCGAAATATGGGTGATATTGAACTCCTCCAGCAGCTGCGCCATACGCGTCATGCGAACATTTCTGTCCGGCTCTACCGTTTCAAGAATCGCCAGCAGATTGTCAGCCACCGAGAGTTTTCGAAAGACCGAGGCCTCCTGAGGAAGATAACTGATGCCGCGCCTTGCCCTTTGGTACATGGGAAGTCCGGTTATCTCCTCATCGCCAAGAAAAACCTGGCCGCCATCCGGTTGCGCCAGACCTACCACCATGTAAAATGTCGTCGTCTTACCTGCGCCGTTTGGCCCCAGCAAACCGGTAACTGTACCGGCCTGAATCGAGATATCGACCCCGTTGACCACCTGGCGGCTGCCGTAGCTCTTCATGAGACCGCAGGTCCGGAGCTTTGAATTTTCAGCGGCCACCGGCAGAGCCCTTCCTGGCAGGCGGGTTGATGACCGCCTCTACCCGTGCATTGGGGTCGCCGCCACCCGTAACGGTACTCCTGTCGTCATCGACGTAGTAGGTAATCACCTTGCCGCTGACGCTATCCGAGCCCTGCATGACCTTGGGGTTGGGAGTGCCGGTCAAGGTGATACGGCCATCATGACTGTCATAGACGGCCTGTGAAGCGATACCGGTCCTGTTCTGCTGCACGATGCGCACATTTCCGGTGGCCTCAACCTTGTCGACTTCGCCATTTTTTTCGGCATAATTTACAATCAGTTTATCGGAAAAGATGGTGATATCGCCCTGTTTGGCGACCACTTTTCCTGAAAAAATTGCCGTTTTGCCATTGTTATCGGCGGACATTTCATTGGACTTGATCGTGATGGGCAGGGTTGAGCGGTCTTTCCGGACCGGCTTGTCAACCGGGGCAGCCAATGATCCTGACGCCATAACCAGGCCTAATAGCGTAATGAGCAGTGCGACACTCTTCATCGTTTCTTCCTGACGACCTTTTTTTTCGATCTTTTTTTGATCTTTTTCGAGACCTGTTTTTTTGCCGGGGCAGCTGCCTGATTCGCGTTTGCGCCGGCTGCGGCTCCATTCACTGAAACACCTGCCACAACAGCATCAACCTGACTGAAAAAGCGGGCCTGCTGCTCCCTGGCATCCATCTCCATGCCGGTGGCATTAAGGGTCAAGCGGTCCTGCCGGAAAGTGACCATCTCAGCTGTCTTGAATTGAGATTCCGCAGCCCTGTAATCTATGGAATTTGTGTCAAAGCTTGCGCCATCACCCGTCACAACGTGAACTTTGCCGCGCAGTTTTATGTTTTTGCTGTTGGCAAGGTATTCCCCGCGATCGGCTGTCAGTTTTATCGCGCCACGCCTCTCGGTACGGGCAAAATCCATCTGAATGCCACCGCCAAGATAGGCAATCTCGCCGCTCTTGTCATACTCAACCTTCTCGGCCACAAGCTCCCAGACAACCGAACCATCCTTCATCTCGCTGAACCTGGCCTGCTTTAAAGCGATATCGATATTTTGGGGAAGCTGCTGAAAAGCCGACTGCACCGGGGCAGAATAATTATTGCCGTTCCGGGAGATGGCGATCAAGATGCAGATAATCGCCGAGGTTACTAAAATGACCAGTGCAGGCCTGATAAAAACTGGCGATACCATAAGCGGGACTATACCATCAGGAGGGTGTACTGTCCAGCAGAACGTGGGAAGCGACTACTTTTTGGCACAAAGATTGAAGGGCTATAACTCGTAACGGTTTTCAACCTCGCCCCACAAACCTCGCCCCTTGAGAATAAGGTCGCAAACCTCGCGCACAGCCCCCTTGCCGCCGCCGCACAAGGTGACATAGTCGGCAACATTCCTGGCCTCAGCCAGCCCGTCTGAAGGTGCTGCTGCAAACGCGACCCGCCGCATGACCGGCACATCGATAACATCATCTCCCATGTAGGCGATCTGGCTGTCAGTGAGGCCAGTCCTGTTTTTTATATCTTCGTAGCTTTCGATTTTTTTCAACGACCCCTGATAGACCAGCGCTATGCCGAGCTCTCTGGCCCTGATATCTACAACCAGCGACGTGCGCCCGGTGATGATCCCGACCTCGATCCCGCTGCGCTGCAGCATCTTGATGCCATGTCCGTCTCTGACATTGAAGACTTTGGTCTCAAGGCCGTTGCCGTCGTAGATGATACCGCCGTCCGTCATGACACCGTCAACGTCAAGCAGCAGCAGCCGGATGTCTTTAAGCTTCTCGTTCATCAGGCGATACCTGCTTTCAGAATATCGTGCAGATGGATCACACCACAGGGGGTGCCGGACTGATCATCCGCAAACACGAACAGCGAGGTAATCGAGCGGTGCTCCATGATCTGCAGGGCCGCCGCAGCCAGCTCGCCGCGCTTGATCCGCAGCGGACCATGCTTCATGATTTCGTCAGCGCGCTGATTGAGAATATCATGCCCCTTTTCAAGCGAGCGGCGCAGGTCACCGTCGGTGATGACCCCCTTCAAAGCGCCGTCGCTGCCGCAGACTCCGGTAACACCCAGCCCCTTGGCCGTGATGACAAACAGGGCCTCTTTCATCAGCGTATCTTCCTGAACAAGCGGAATATCAGCGCCGCTGTGCATCAGATCTTCCACCCTCAGCAACAGTTTTTTGCCTAACGAACCGCCCGGATGGAAAATGGCAAAATCTTCGGCTTTAAATCCACGCTTGACCAGCAGAGCCACCGCCAGCGCATCCCCCCTCGCAAGGGTGGCGGTAGTGGAGGCGGTCGGGGCCAGGCCGAGCGGACAGGCTTCTTCCTTGACCGAGACATCCAGAAAAACATCGCTGGAGCGGGCCAGATTTGAGGCCGGATTCCCGCTCATGGCAACCAGATGGGCGCCAAGACGCTTGATTGACGGGAGGATCCGCAGAATTTCATCGGTCTCTCCGCTGTTGGAGATTGCGATTACGACATCGCCGGTCATGATCATCCCCAGGTCGCCGTGGATACCTTCGGCCGGATGCAGAAAGAAGGCCGGCGTGCCGGTAGAAGCCATGGTTGAGGCGATCTTCTGGCCGACCAGCCCTGATTTGCCCATACCGCTGACGATCACTCTTCCAGGACTGGCCAGGATCAGGTCAACCGCACGTTCGACCGAGCTGTCGATGCGGTCGGCCATGGCATGCAGCGCGTCGGCTTCGACACGAATAACCCGTTGCGCCTCAGCAATCACAGTCATGCCGACACCCTCTGCTTGACAACCGAATCAAGCTGTTTGAGCATTTTCAGTAATGCCGGAAGCTCACCCAGCGGAATCGAGTTGGGGCCGTCGCAGAGCGCCTTGTCGGGGTCTTCATGCACCTCCATGAATATGCCGTCAATGCCGGTGGCAACGGCTGCGCGGGATAGATATTCGACAAATTCGCGCTGACCGCCGGAACTGTCCCCCTGACCACCCGGAAGCTGTACGCTGTGAGTGGCGTCGAACACCACCGGATAGCCTGTGGCGCGCATGACCGGAAAACTGCGCATATCCACCACCAGGTTGTTGTAACCGAAAGAGGCGCCCCGCTCGGTCAGGATAATGTTTTCGTTACCGCTGGCCGATATCTTGCCGGCCACGTTCTTCATATCCCAGGGAGCCAGGAACTGCCCCTTTTTTACGTTGATGATCCGGCCGCTTTTGGCGGCAGCGATCAAAAGATCGGTCTGTCGGCAGAGAAAGGCCGGGATCTGAAGGATATCCAGCACCTCTGCCGCAGGAGTTATCTGCTCGATGGAATGTATATCGGAGAGGACCGGAACCCCCAGAGCATCCTTGACCTTGCGCAGAATCCTGAGTCCCTCTTTCAGGCCCGGCCCCCTGAACGCGCTGATTGATGTGCGGTTGGCCTTGTCGTAGGAGGCTTTGAAAATCAGCGGAATGGAAAGGCCGTTACAGATGGCCATCAGCCGTTCGGCATGGCGCAGGGTAGCAGCCTCGTTTTCGATGACACACGGCCCGGCAATCAGCACCAACGGCCGGTTGGCGCCTAGTTTCACACTTCCGGTAATGATTTCACGTGTCATCATTTTACCTCTGGTTCCTGTGAGCCAGCGCAGCGGCGATAAATGAGCGGAACAAGGGGTGCGGAACAAGCGGCTTGGACTTGAATTCCGGATGAAACTGGCAGGCCAGAAACCAGGGGTGATTGGGGATCTCCACCAGTTCGATCAGATCCTTTTCCTTGTAAACTCCCGACAGAACCAGCCCTTTCTTGGTCAGGA
Organism: Deltaproteobacteria bacterium; assembly: GCA_016219145.1. Lineage (GTDB taxonomy): Bacteria > Desulfobacterota > Desulfuromonadia > Geobacterales > Pseudopelobacteraceae > JACRCG01. The sequence continues at coordinate 11,209 of JACRCG010000126.1, forward strand.
CATCCCGGAAAGCATTGTTAAACTCATAGCGATGGCGATGACGTTCGGATATCTCGGTCTCGTTGTAGGCGGCATGCGCCAGAGTTCCTTTGGTGATCGAACAGGGATAGGCCCCCAGACGCATGGTACCCCCCTTTTTGCTGACCGTTTTCTGATCTTCCATCAGGTGAATAACCGGCTCGCCCCCCTCATGGCGGAACTCGCGCGAACAGGCTTCCTTGAGACCACAGACATTACGGGCATATTCGATGACCGCCATCTGTAATCCCAGGCATATGCCGAAAAATGGAATCTTTTTCTTGCGGGCGTACTCAATCGCCATGACTTTGCCTTCGGTGCCGCGCTCACCAAAACCGCCCGGTATCAGGACGGCATCGATGTCATCCAGATGCCCCTCAACTCCGTCCAGCTCAACCTTCTCGGAATCAAGATATTTGAGATAGACCCGGCAGTCATTGGCGATGCCGCCGTGAGTCAGCGCCTCGGCCAGCGACTTGTATGATTCGGTCAGGTTGACGTACTTGCCGACAATGGCGATACGCACCTCGCCATGGCTGGGGTGGCGCAGTTTTTCGACCACATCCTGCCAATGGGTCAGATCGGGAGCCTTGGTCCAGATGTTGAGTTTTTCAACGACCTGATCGTCCAGATGTTCCTTGTTGAGGGCCTGCGGCACTGCATAGATATGCTCGGAATCGACAACCGGAATGACATCTTTTTCTGAAACGTTACAGAACAGGCCAATCTTCTTCTTCATATCGTCCGGCAGATCTCGCTCGCAGCGGCAGAGCAGAATATCCGGCTGAATACCGATCTTGCGCAGTTCCATGACCGAATGCTGGGTCGGCTTGGTCTTCAGTTCGCCGGCCGTCCGGATGTAAGGCACCAGGGTAACGTGGATATAGAGGGCATTGCCGTGGCCGCGATCGAAACGGAACTGACGGATCGCCTCCAGAAACGGCAGAGACTCGATATCGCCGACCGTGCCGCCCACCTCGACAATGGCAACATCGGCGCCCTTGGCGTTCTCGATGATCTTGAGCTTGATCTCGTCGGTAATGTGCGGGATGACCTGCACCGTTCCGCCCAGATAATCACCGCGCCTTTCCTTGGTGATGACCGAAAAATAGACCTGACCGGTCGTAAAGTTGCTCTTCTTGGAGAGGGCCGCACTGGTATAGCGCTCGTAATGCCCCAGATCCAGGTCGGTCTCGGCGCCGTCATCAGTCACAAACACCTCGCCATGCTGAAAGGGTGACATGGTGCCCGGATCAACATTGATGTACGGATCCAGCTTCTGCATGGCCACCCGCAGACCGCGCGCCTCCAGCAGTGCGCCCAGTGAAGCCGCAGCCAGTCCCTTTCCGATTGAAGAGACAACACCGCCGGTAATAAAGATGAATTTGGTTTTCATATCAATCCACTCCTGTAAATATAAGGCAATAACTTCAGTTCACTTCAAAAACCTTTTTGTTTCCCGGCTTTATTTCATCATCTGCTGAAAACGCAACTGCGCTTTTACAAGGTCATCCGGCGTATCAACGCCGATACATTCGAATTCGGTCTCAACCACACGGATCTTCACACCATTTTCAAGCGCCCGCAGCTGTTCCAGTTTTTCGGATACTTCCAGAAAAGTCGGCGGCATGGCAGCGAACCTGAGCAGAAAATCCCGTCGGTAGACATACAGGCCGACGTGCTTGTAGCAGAGCAGTTTACCGCAACAGAAGGATTCGTCTTTCAGATCCTTCCACTTGTCGCGAAAAAACGGCAGCGGAGAACGTGAGAAATAAAGGGCATTGCTGAGATTATCGGTTACCACCTTGACAACGTTGGGGGACAAAAAGTCATGCAGGCTCTTGATACGGGTCTTCAATGTGCCCATCTGGAGGTCGCCGTCGTCAAGAAACGGCTGAATGGCCTGATCAATCATGTCAGGGCAAATCAGCGGTTCATCCCCTTGAACATTGACGATGATATCCGCGTCGAGGCCGATGGCAACTTCTGCCAGGCGGTCAGTCCCGGTTTCATGGTTGGCGGAGGTCATGATCGCCTCGCCGCCGATCCGCTGAACCGCATCATATATGCGCTGGTCATCGGTTGCGACAATTGTACGAGAAACCAGCTTGGCCCTGGCAGTGCGCTCGTACACGTGCTGGATCATCGGCTTGCCGTCAATCACGGCCAGTGCCTTGCCGGGAAAGCGTGTCGATGCGTAACGGGCGGGGATAACCGCTGTAATTTTCATGCCGGAGTACCTTTTATTGGGGGTAATTTCGAATATGTCATGGTGTCCTGTGGTAGGACGTACCAAGCTACCTTAAAAGCCGGGGAGTGTCAATACAGACGCGAACGGTTAACGTTTAAAGTCCTTGATCGTTGAAATTACATAGTCTTTCTGAGCGGCATCCTTCAGATGGCAGTCAAAGCATGTTTTGACCGGATCGATCCCGCTCGGCTTGCCGTCAGCGCCAAAACCGGCAAAGAGCCAGCCGCCGGTTTCCTTGTGCCGTTTGTCCTTCTGCATCAGCACGACCATGTTTTTAGGGCCGTCCACAGCCGGATTGTCCTTGATGTTGAAAAATTCGACCACGATGCGGCTTCCCTCGGGAAATTTATTGCCGGCCTGATAGCCCTGCATGGCCTTCTTGTCAGCATAGATATAGTGGATACCGTAGAAAAGGGAGCTTTTGTCGGTGACGACCTTTCTTTCACTCTTCTGCCAGGACGCATATCCTTTTGGAACAGCCTGCGTTGCGGCGAAAGAAACCGACGAGCACAGCATGAAACTGATAAATATTCCGTAAATTACTACCTTCATCTAAGACCTCTCAAAATTGAATTTGGCGCCATAGCACCATATTTTCTCCCCGCGATACCGTAGGCCGGATCAAGCACAGCGGATCCGGCGGGCTTGAATTCTCCGACAACAATCGCCGGTTCCGCTTCGCTTGAACCGGCCTACTCAACTTATAAATTGTCCGCATCATCTCAACGAGTTGAATATTGTGCCCTAAAATGGGCACTCATCTTCTTCGGACAATGACCTAAAATATTTCGGCAACGGAATATCATCTTTTGTCTCTTTTTCGTGTGGAGGAGGCGCTATAGCAATCACAGCCGCAGTATCAGCAAGACTGACTATGGCTCCACACGTTTCATCCACTTTCCACCAACAACAGAATATGACTCGACTACCGCATTGAAGCCATCAAGGACGGAGACATCAAACCGGCTATCCGGGGTGGACAGAGCTTTTTGAGCCCACGGTGCGGTTTGAAGTTTCTGAATTGCAAACCCTTCCCGCAGATATTTTTTGTCTCTGAATGGCTTGCATTCTGTCGTCGGAATTGGAAGCCATCGGCTTTAAATTCATCTGTAAGAGCAAAAAACTGGCCGCTAATTCTGACAACAAGAGCAGTTGTTTCTCCCGTGACAGGAGGGTATTTGTCCCAGTCAATTTCAGGTATTGCAACATACTCTTTTATATCATCCAGATATGGCGACATTTTTTGATTTTCAGTGATGATGAACAGACATTCTTTTGCCCGTGTCAACGCCACATAAAACAACCGGCGGTTCTCATCATCGATCTGTTGCAGGCTTTCTCCGAGTATCCGTGAGAATATCCAGTTCTCCATTCATATCTTCACCCGTTGCAACACTTCAATCGCGCTAACATCCATTTTGGAGAACGCGAACCATTTCTTCCCCAAGTCTTTCAGCGATGCACCAATGTGATAAATGTCATCATCGATAATGAGGAAACGGTCGTGCGAAGATTTGAAGGTTTGGACGTCAATCGCGGGGTATTGCCGGTTGAATTTTTCGATATCCAGGGCCAATGACTTGCTGATGCTATTTGTCAGGATTTGAGTAGTTACCCCTGTTTCTCTCTTGGATAACAGAGTCAACACGCTTTCATCCACGTAGTTGTCGATCAGAACAATACGCTTCGTGGCGGAACGAATAAGGTCGCAGACAAAGGCGTAGGCATCGAATATTTGTCCATCAAAAAATATGCCTTGCTTTGGTTTGATACTTTTGTCTTCAAGTGCCTTGAAAAGCTGCTCAAATTTTTCATCAACTTTAATTTCATGCACCAGTTGACGTTTTTCGACACTCTCCAACCGCATAAAGAGATTGGCGTTGTTTGCCAGAAACTGCCGCATTTTCACGAAAGCACGCATGATCTCAATGTTGATTTCAGCGGCTCGCGTGCTGGTTAATACCGCTGAAAGTGAGGATACGCCTTGTTCGGTAAAGACAAAAGGCTTAGCTCCGCCCAATTGCTTTTTTGAAGGTATCACAGATTGTGATACCAGCGACTCGACTTCGTTTTCAGTCAACTCAAACATAAAATCAGCAGGAAATCTGGCGAGATTTCTCTTGACCGCTTGCTTGAGCGCACGGGTTTCCACCACGTACAATTCCGCCAGGTCGCGATCTAACATCACCTGAACTCCACGGATGGTGAAAATCCGCTTCTCAATTTTCACCATCGGAATTAATTCACTCATGTCTTCACCTTCTGCAACATTTCAATTGCGCTAGCCAACATTGCCCTTACATGCCGTCTATACGTTGCAATTATAGCCGTTTATATCTCATTTCAAGTAAAAATATGCATTAAATTGTTATAGTATCTGTTGTTCAATGGTGAGTGCTGGTTTACGGTAGTTCTGCATTTCGACAGTGGACATAAAAATACCCGCCGGGGTGCGCATCGTTGAGAGGCGTGGCGGGTGTGTTGAACACAACATCCCAAACAAGCCTCCTGGTGTCAAGTTTTTTTGCTGATATTGTCAGTAGCGAATACTAAATTTATAAATGTGTTGGATGCTGACAAAACCATGTAAAATCGCCGTCATATATACGCTCAAAACCCATGAGCGTCAAACAGCGAATGATTAGAAAATCAGGCTGTCATGACTGGCTCTGACAAATACAATCAAGGAAACAACAAGCGGTTAATTTATTGACCTGACAGCAAGAGTGGAGTAATTTGACCCACTAAACTCCAGAATCAGAGGTTACCCGAAACGATGCAGCGCCCTTCATGGGATCAGTATTTCATGGACATTACCCGCCTGGTGGCTACCCGTTCCACCTGCCTGCGCAGACAGGTGGGCGCCATACTGGTCAAGGACAGAAACATCCTGGCTACCGGCTATAATGGTGTACCCTCCGGCATCAGCCACTGCGAAGCAGCAGGATGCCTGCGAGAAAAACTGAATGTTCCCTCCGGCGAGCGGCATGAACTCTGCCGCGGCCTGCATGCCGAGCAGAACGCCATCATCCAGGCTGCCCGACACGGAATCAACATCGACGGTTCAACACTGTATTGCACCACCATGCCCTGTATCATCTGCACCAAGATGCTGATCAACGCCGGCATTACGACCGTTATCTACGCCGAGGGATATGCCGATGAACTGGCTCGTGAAATGATTGCTGAAACCGGCATCAAGGTCATTCATTTTACTTCCGCTACTGAAAGGCAGTCCGCTTGAAATGCCCTTTCTGCAATAATCTGGACAGCAAGGTGGTTGACTCCCGCCCCGACAAGGGCGGTTCTACAATCCGCCGCCGCCGTGAATGCGAGCAATGTTCCAGACGTTTCACAACTCATGAGCGGATTGAAGAGATGCTCCCGCAGGTTTGCAAAAAAGACGGACGGCGCGAACCGTTTGACCGGATGAAGATTATCAACGGCATTGTCAAAGCCTGCGAGAAACGGCCAATTTCCAAGCCGGATATTGAACTGCTGGTTGACCGGCTGGAGGCCAGATTGCAGGAGGCCACCGAACGGGAGATTTCTACGACAACCATCGGTGAATGGGTAATGAAAGAGCTGCACGGCATGGATGAGGTAGCCTACGTCCGTTTCGCCTCGGTCTACCGCTCGTTCCGCGATATCAGCGAGTTCATGCAGGAGTTACAGGAGTTGCTGAAAAAATGATTCAAACTGACACCAAATACATGAAACGCGCTCTGACGCTGGCTCGTAAGGGGGTTGGAAAGACATCACCCAATCCGGCTGTCGGCTGCGTGATAGTCAAGGACGGTAAAATTATCGGCGAAGGGTGGCATAAACAGGCCGGCGGGCCTCATGCCGAAGTATTTGCCCTGGAGAAGGCCGGTGCGGCCGCCAGAGGTGCGGATGTGTATGTCACTCTGGAGCCATGCAGCCATACCGGCAAGACCCCCCCCTGCTGCGACGCCCTGATCCGGGCCGGTGTCAGGCGGGTAGTGGCTGGCATGATGGATCCAAATCCGCAGGTAAACGGAACAGGCCTTGACCGACTTCGCCAGGCGGGGATCGACACGGCCTGCGGCCTGCTGGAGGATGAATGCCGCAGCCTGAACAGGGCCTTCATCAAACACGTTACCACCGGCATACCTTTTGTCACTTTCAAGTGCGCCATGACCCTGGATGGCAATATCGCAACCGCTACCGGCGAATCACGCTGGATCAGCTGCGAGGAATCGCGGCAGTTCGCTCACAAAATGAGGGCTTCCCGCAATGCCATCATGGTCGGTGTTGAGACAATTATTGCCGACAATCCGCAATTGACGGTCCGTCATGTCAAGGGGCGCAATCCGGTGCGGGTGATTGTCGATACCCATCTGAGAACCCCGGAAAGCGTCAATGTCATCGAAGGCAAATATGCAAATATAACCGTCATTGCCACAACCGAGCAGAATCCAGAGGTGCATCTGCGCTACACCCGGCAAGGTGCGACCATCCTCGTCTGCGAAGAGCTGGATGGCCATGTTTCCATCTCTGACCTGCTTCAGAAACTGGGCCGGATGGGGATTCAATCAATCCTGCTTGAAGGCGGCAGCAGGTTGGCCGGCAATATGCTGCAACATGGGCTGATTGACGAATTCGTTCTATTCATCGCCCCCAAGATACTGGGGAGCGACGGTTTCGCCCCGTTCGCCCTGCGCGGGATAACCAGCATTGATGACACCATCAAACTTTCTTTCGGCCAGATAGCGCACATCGGGCAAGATCTGATCGTGCATGCCTACCCGGAGAGGACCGCATGTTCACCGGCCTGATCGAGGATACCGGGCGTGTAACCGCTTTGAGCCGCCGTGGCGAAGCCGGACTGCTGACTGTGGAGACGGCTATCCCGATGACAGAAATTGCTCTGGGAGATTCGATCGCTGTCAACGGCGCCTGTCTGACCGTTACGGAAAAGGGTACTCGGAATGCCACCTTCGATGTTTCACCCGAGAGCATCGCCAGAACCACCATCGGCAATCTGCGCAGCGGCAGCCGGGTTAATCTGGAGCGCGCGCTCAAACTGGGGGATCGGCTGGGTGGGCATATCGTCAGCGGACATATCGATTGCTGCGGCCGTCTGACCCGCATTGAAAATCGTTCCGGCAACCATCAACTGTATTTCAGCCTGCCGGTTGCGCACTCCCGATATCTGGTCGAAAAAGGCTCCGTAACCATCGACGGCATCAGCCTGACAGTCAACTCTGTTTCACAGGATGGCTTCTCGGTAAACATCATCCCGCTCACCTTTGCAAAAACGACGCTGGAGCTGATCCGGGTGGGGGATGAGGTAAATATCGAAACCGATATTATCGGAAAGTATGTGGAACGCCTGCTGCAGCCGTTGAAAACCGGCGGAAATCTGAGTATGCGTACTCTCGCCGAAAATGGATTCATCTAAGAGAAAGGAAAATAATGTCAGTATCAACAATAGAAGAGGCAATTGAAGATATCCGCCAGGGCAAGATGGTCATACTGGTGGATGACGAAGACCGCGAAAACGAGGGTGATCTGACCCTGGCGGCCGAGGCGGCCACTCCCGAGAACATCAACTTCATGGCAAAATACGGCCGGGGTCTGATCTGCCTGACCCTGACCCCCGATAAATGCGACCAGCTGGGACTGCGGCCGATGGTACGCGACAACACATCCCCCTTCGAAACCGCTTTTACCGTCTCGATCGAAGCCAAGCACGGCGTGACAACCGGAATTTCGGCTGCCGACCGGGCCCATACGATTATTACCGCCGTAAATGACGGCGCAAGCCCCAACGACCTGGTCAGCCCTGGCCATATCTTCCCTCTGCGGGCACGCAAAGGTGGCGTACTTGTTCGCCTGGGGCAGACCGAAGGTTCGGTGGATCTGGCACGGCTGGCCGGCCTGAAACCGGCCGGAGTGATCTGCGAGATCATGAATGATGACGGCAGCATGGCCCGCATGCCGGAGCTTAAAGTATTTGCAAAGGAACATGGCCTCAAGATCTGCACCATCGCC
>JACRCG010000129.1 GCA_016219145.1 Deltaproteobacteria bacterium
AACCCGGTCGCTGCCTCTTCTTGTCTTACCGCAGAGTAAATGTACTAGTGCATATCCCTGAAATGTCAGTCATTGCGGTCCCGCACGAGGATGTAGTTTCACCGTCAGTTTGTGTTATCGCGCCGCGGTTGGCCTTGATTGTATACATAGTCCCCGGTGCACCGGAAAAGTTGTTGAACGTCCAGATTATGCCTGACGTACCCATGCTGTCCTGGGGAGCAATGCTGCTGCCGACGATATACAGATTTGAGATGGAAGCATCAGTGGTTTTATTAAAGGTAACCGCTGGGATAGTTGAATTGATCCGCTGCCAATAGTCCCAACCGCCTGTAGTAGAACTATAATGGAACATCACTCCGTTACTTACCCCTGTCGAGCCGTTTGCCGGATAGACACTCGGTATTGACAAAGCCAGCGGCGTTCCGAAATACATTGCGCCGGCTGCAGATGTCCACTGGACTATCTTGCCGGTACCATCCTTGATTTCAAACACTCTAGCATAAGGTCCGGCCCCGGCGGCAGCGCGCTTAATCAGCTTTTTAGAATTGGCCGAAGTGATCAGATCGAAGATCTGGTTTGCACTGCCGATACGGCGCGCAGCAGACAGGTGCGCATAGGCCGATATTTCCTGTTTCAGCGCCAGGCCGGTTACATTCCGATTGGCGGACGTTGTCCCCTGGTAAATTAGTATCCGGTCAGTGTCTCGCATTGGTACTGCGTCGGGGAACTTGTAATGCAGTTGGGCGGCCCAGCCCACAACGGATACAGCGATCAGATACATTACAGTTATGATAACCAGTTTTTTCATAAGACCTCCCGGAACACAAGCGGCAGCTCGTGAACATTATGATATGCGTATGTGATCGGGCTGGCCTTTTCAATGGTGGCCAAAAACGCCTCCATCATCATGTCTCGGGCCGTTGCCGCAGAATCCATCATCCAGACCAGCTCGCCGGTCAGACCCAAATGACGCTGCATCAAGAGCGCGGCCTGTTTTTCCGCCGCGGTCAGGACGTTGTAATCGACAGTTGCCATGCGCCGCGAGGGACGCTTGTTGGCCCACATGACCCCGTCGAGCGAAGTGTCGATCAGGTCGTTAGATTCCTGTACCAGAGTTGCGCCATAACTGATATCGACAGCCGGAGCAAACGATGCCGGGCCGATCCAGAGCCGCCCGAATTCGATGTAGGCATCAAGGTTGCTGGTGTCCGAGATTTCTACTTTCCAAAAGCGGGCGGTTTTGGCGGCAGTCAGGCTGTATAACCAGTTAGGTTTCCATTGTCCGCAGTAATCCAACCCAGTGGCCTGGGCATAATTTAGAGCAATTATCACGTCGTTTATGTTCACAACTCCGTCATTGTTGAAATCATATGCCAAATCTTGAGGTATTGTTCCCAATGCCATCTGCAGACAGGTGTAGTAATCGGCCCTGAGCCAGATCGAGTTTTTATCGTAGGTTGCGTCATAGGCCGGGAAAGCCCGCACGGCTCCGGTATCCGCGCCGGTAACAAGGGTTGTGTATCCACTGTCGGAGTAGCCCCTGAAACGGATGGTGCCAAGGCCGCTGATGTTGTGTGAGAGAATACCCAGCACCCGCACATCAAGCGGTGCGCCAAGATCGACCAGCACCGTGGCTGATGCCAGGCTGTCATCGGTTGTCCGCGCCTTTTGCGAGAGGAAACGTGTCTTCAGGTTTGACAGCGGATACGTTGACGCCCACGATCCGCCCGACAGGGTGGCGGTCAGGGTAAAGTCAGGGTATGATACCAGAGCGGACATGCTACCCCCAAAGCTCAAGCGTTGATTTGTCAGTAGCCAGTTCGCTGTCACAACCAATGATCCGCATGGGCCGTCCGGCTGTATAGCCGTAGCGGTCAAGCTGCACATTGATGGTACGGCCAAGGCTGAAGAGTTGAAGGCGGTCAATAGGAACATCATTGTTTCTCCAGCGCCAAGTTGCACCCGTAGCATATAAGCCGACATATCCACCGACAATATATACAGACTGACCGACTACAGCGACAGAAGCAGCACGACCGTTTGGCGAAGAGGATGAAACCGTTTCCCATGCGCCAGTCAAGTTTGCCAGATTCAATCGTATTATTGGCATATTGCCTGATGTTGTTTGTCCCCCGGCAACATACAAATAACCGTTTAAAACGTAAGCTACATGTTGCCCACGAGCTTCAGGTAAAGGAGTTATGGAACTGTCCCAAGCACCAGCTGGCGAAGCAAGATTAAGCCTCCTTACGGTTGCGACTCGTGAAGCGCTTGAATTGATGCCGCCTACAATGTAAACATATGTGCCATATATTACCGCCGAGGTTGCCCCCAATGCTTCAGGTAGGTCTGTGACTCCCGCGTCATCCCATGCTCCACCAGGAGATGCAACATTAAGCCTTTGAACTTTGGATGAATATGTGACAAGAGTGGTATTGCCGTTACCAAACACATAAATGTAACCGCCATATTTTACAGTAACTCCTGTCCCGACATGAGCTGTTGGCAGGTCTGTTACCCCCGCGTCATCCCACACACCAGAAGACATATTCATACGCTTTGCTGATGTCCCGGCAATTTGCCCGCCTATTGAGTATATATATCCGGAGTCAATGATCAGGCCAGAACCCAGAACGGAAGAGGAAGTATAGGCCCCACAAGGCTCCCATGCGACATTTGGAGAAGCGACAGGCAATCTTAATAAGCTGGTTTGCTGATAATAAGGTGATCCTGTGTTACCTGTGTACGCGGTGTACAGATAGTCAGAATCCGCCACCATGGAGGAGTATGGGAAGGTTGCCGGTTGTTCTGACACGGCCTCATTATCCCAATAACCGCCGTTGGAATATCGCAGAGCATCATTGTAGATATTGACGCGGATGCGGTCGCGCCGGACCGAGCGCATGGCAAGGATTCTGTCAGCTTCGGTCTGTGCATCTGCTGCGGTGGTAAGCAGGGTTTGAATGGTGATTTCCGGGGCGTTCAGGTGCTGGGTCTTAACTACCGATTCAATGGCGGATGCACGCAGGTATTCGGTGCCGTAACGGGCCGCATCGTCAATATTGATGGTGGTGGATTCGCCAAAGGTCAGTGTGTCACCGCTTACGCGCCCGGCCAGGCCGGATGTCTGCATGGTGTAGTTCTTGGCATAGTCGATGTTGACCTTGTAGATCGGCACGCCTCTGTCACCGTCGCCGGTTGCCAACCGGTCCATGGTCAGGATCTCGGCTCCGGTCAGGGTTGCTATGGCCTGTGACGATTCCGGAGCAGTCAGCTGCCGCGCCCAGAAATAGCCGTTGTTGTCAAAACCCCACCAGGCGCCTACTGAGTTGCACAACACATCCAGCGCCGCCGATGCGGTCATATCGGCAGTGATATAAATGCCGACTTCATACGGAGCCGCTGCGTCCAGGTCGATGATCGACTGGGCAACGATGCTGGCCGGACCGACCTTCTCCCCGGCCAACTGTTTGATCAGCTGTCCGGCGGTGCGGTCGGCAGCGGCTGAACCGCTCTTGGCGTCACAGGTTATCTGTCCCAGGGTGGCCCCGGTGGTCATGCCTACCCGCACACATCCACCAGCATACCAGACGCGGTATTCGGTTGCGCCGGGAGCGTTGGCTTCCATGTCGGCCTGGTCGCTGTAACCGGCTGCTTCAGTGCGATCGGCAACGCCGTTTTCGCGAAGGGCTGACAGTACGGAGATTGCCGAATCGTTCAGCTGGAAAATACTCTTTAGGCAGTTGACTGGCACAGGCGAAACATTGAAACATGATCCCAAAAGCCGCGGTTTCAGTTTGTCCTTCAGGGCTGCTTCACCTTCGATCCCGTTGCCGTTGGTATTGGTACCGGCATATTTGCGGGACTGCACCGGAGTTGCCAGATCAAGGGATTTGTCTTTCAGCCGCAGGGTGACTTTTGTGGATAGATCAAAATCAACCTGCTCGATGGTGCCGGTCAATTCGGTTTGGAAATCCGCCAGCGCCTGTGTTGTCAGGCCTTTACGGATAATGCAGGGGCGGCCATCAAAGCCGTATCCGATAAAAGCGTCCAGCGCCCCGTCTGTGTTCGCCAGTTCGATCACTCCTGCCGCCGGGTTGGACTTACCGCCGGTGGTCCCTTGGGCAAACATAGCCTGCCGGAACAGGCCGGGATTTATTACTCGTGGTTCGTAGAACTGGCCGGTGACGCTATCGGTGTACCCTCCGCCAGTGCAGAAATAAAAGGTTTCCGGCTGTTTGATGTAGATCAGCGCGTCGCGGATGGTTATCCTTCCGTCACCGTCGGCGTCGTATGCCAGATCTTCGGCAGTCTTGCCCAGCGCCATATCGAGCGTGGTGTGAACCGTATCAGGGGAAACGGCGCCCGTAACCTCTACCAGGTAGATATATTCACTCATGCCGCTTTCTCCAGTTTGGCCGCATTCTCGATGCCTGACAACGAGCGGGCCTGTTTTTCCGAACTCTGTATGACTCCCTGGAACCCGGCCTGTTGAACCCGCACAGACGCTGCCGAATGTGTCTCCATTTTGGCAATGTATGCTTTTTGCTCGGCTAATTCCTTGCGCAGCGCGCGGACTTCGTCAATCAATTCGCGATTGTGGTTGTCGGCCCGGCCAACGGACGGCACACCGTATTTACGGAGGATATCGGAAGATTCCCGATCCATGATGATCTCGCCCTGGTGAATGTTGGCCATCATGTCATAGGGGACATAGGATGTTCCGGAGGCGAAGCCGGGGATGGTGGTCCAGTCGATTGTTGAACTTTCGACAGGCTTGATAGCCAATTGATTGGCAACATCAGTCCCGGCCAGTGTCCAGCTGTCAGTGGCCTCCTGTTGATGCAGAACGGCCTGGTTGTACCAGGCGCGCGCCTGGTTCAGGTCAATACCGTTGGTCCAGTTTTCACCGGCATAATATTCCTGCCATTTAAGCGCAACCAGTTCGGTGTATGCCTGCACCAGGCTATCCGCTTGCGACATTTCCACGTAAGCCAGGTTTTTTATTTCCATCAACTGGCTCATTTTGGTGTTCCAAATGGCAAGCGCCTCCTGGAATGCTTGCGCTTGAGCAGCGCGGTCCTGATCGCTCCAGTTTGTGGACGGGGCGGATACGGTTGTGTCGGTTGTAGTTACACCGGGTTTAATGTAATCAGCAAAATAGGGGCTAATGACGCTGTTCAGTGCGTTGGTCAAGTCGGACTGGGGCCTCGCGCCTTCGGCCACCTGCTGCGCCAGGGCAACCAACGTGGAATCGATTCCGAACGGATTGCTTATTGCCCCTGTCGCCATCTGGTTGAGCACGCCGGCCATGGCAGCGACCGAACCGGCGGATCTGATCGCCGACAATGCGCCTGATGCTGTGCCAACCCGTGAATCGTATGACAGCTGATTGGCCTGGGCGAGGGCTTCCTGGCTTTCTAAAAATGTCGCCATCAGTGCATTCAAGCTGGCCAGGGCGCCGTTATTGGTGTTTGTCAGGGTATTGTTGGTGGACATTGCCTGGTCGATGCTTTCCAAGTAAGAGGTATGGGCATTTAAGGCGGTCAAGGAAAGATCCGTAGTTTCCTCCATCCCGGTCAGCGGGATAAGGGCCTGCTCGATCATGGTCCGGTCGGCCTGGTAGTTTGACCCACCGCTGTTATATGCGCGTGACGCGGAGTCAAGCTGTGTCGCCAGACGCAGAACAGTTGAGCTGTCACCGGTGTTCACGGCGGTAACGAACGCGGCCCGCAGGTCATTGTAGCCCTGTTCTGAATTAGGATTGCCGCCCCTGAGTGAGATCAGTTGCGAGGTGGCGTTCCTGGCAACATCCAGAGCCGTCCGCAGGTTGTCTGCTGCGGCGTCCATGGCCTGGGTCAACAGGTCGGTGGTGTAGGCAAACGATTCGCTCAGCAGGTCATCCATGGACTGCTGCAGGTCGGCCGCGTGGTCCTGTACCAGGCCGAAGGCTTCCGCTATATCCATCAGGGCGGCAAAGGTTTTAGCCCCTGATTCGGTAGTTATATCCAGTCCGTTGACCAAGTCTATGAACTCGCTTCTCGTCGCAGGCACGGATATCTGCATTTCGGCAAAAGCGTTATTCACCTGCCTGGCTGCCTGGGCCGCCTGCTGGGCCGCCTGTTGTTCATCGTTGAACATACTGGTGAAATATGTGTTTACAGCCTCGGTGAATTTATCCAGCCCCCCCATCATTGTCTGCAGGGAATCCACCATTTGCGCGTTTTTGAGGCTGCCCTGGATTGTCGTGGACCCGATGAGTTCCAGGGCTTCGTTTGCGGTCACCAGGGCGTCGTTGTAGCGTTTCAGCATTGCGTAGGCATCGTCATAGGCCCCGGAAACCCTGTTTAATCCGGTCACCGTCAATGACATGCCTTGTAATACAGTCAACATCCACGCTTCCATGTCCTTGGCAATTTCCTCTGCGCTTCTGCCTGCTGTAGAGATGTTGACCGGAGCGGAGGTGAAACTGTCGGTGTTGGCGGTTGTGCCGAGCGTTGTTGCCATTCGGACGATATCGGTAATATATGGCTTGAGCAGGGCCTGCATATATTCCTGGGCCGCCGCATTTGTAGTAAATGAGGTGCGATCCTCGTTTCCACCGAACAATCCGCCATCTCTATGTTCGGAAATGTAATCCTGGGCGGTCACCAGGCCCCGGTTTATTCCCAGCGAGATGCCGGCGCCGCTGACGCCCCAATCTCCTCCAAATATAGAATCATTGAAGCTTTGCAGACTGCCGGCGATATTACCCCTGAAAAACTGCCGCATTGAATCGCCAAAGCCCAGCGCGTTTGTGAGGTTGCCTCCAGCGACTTTTGCCAGATCAGTAAATCGTCCTGGAGCGTTGGTGGCCAACCCCATGCCGGCGCCGCCGGATTCGAACAAGGCTGAAAGGGAATCGATGCTTTTTGACAAGCGGCCGATAACCATTGATGCATTGTCGGTTGACTCGGTCAATCGCGCGAAGCTTTCCAGCGTTTGGTCATCACGAATACTGGTCATCGGCACGGCAAGATTGCCTATTCCGGTGCCGGACCCGGCTGCAACTCCGCCAGCCGCGAAGGAACCGGCGGGAACGCTCGGCGCCGAAGCCCCGCCGCCAAAACTTGTAGATGCGATATTTGCGATCTGGATCGCGCCGGTGACGCCAACCATGGCGGCGGCAACGACTTTTTGAACCATGGTGACGTTGTCCGGAGCAGCGAATGCGGACATGATGCCGGCGGCGGTGGACATTATTGCCGCCGCCAGGTTGAACGCCTTGGCTGTTTCAAACCCCTGGCGGCTGGACTGGTCCTGTGTATTGGCCAGTTCGGTAAACAGCTGGCCGGCCATGTCCGTGTAATAGCCGGCCATTGACAGACGAGATTTGAACGATTCGGTCTCAATTTTGGCGGCATCGACCGTCTGCTGCTTTTCAGTCAGGGTGCGCTTGGTAGTGAGCCCCAACAGCTGTTTCTGCAGTGCGGCATAAGCAGCCGTTTTATCACCGTGAAGATCCGCTTCGGCCTTCATGGCAGCTTTGGTTTTGTCCGTTACCTGGTCAATCAGATCGAGCTGTTTATGGTAGAAGGCCTCCATCTGGGCCGTCTGTTGGGCATAGGGGTCGGTTACCTGGCCGGTGGTAACGTCCACGCCAACCTGACCAACGGCCATGTCGGCATTTTGCTGATTGAGCTTTTTCAGTGAAATACCGGTCAATCGCTCGATTGCGCCTTCAATGGAGGAAAGATATCTTTCGGCTGTTACGTCAAAGACATCGCCGGCCTGAGTAAACGCCAGGTTGGCCGCCTGGACATCATCGGCAAACTGTTTCAGTGGCCCGTCATCACCTTTTTTACCCAGTTCAAAGACCCGTTTAATGGCCTTTTCAACTTCATCAATCTCTTTTTTACCTTCGCGCCAGTTGGCGTTCATGTTGTCCCAGTAGGATTTGTTGTCAGCCTTGATGATCGCGTTAGCCTGCAACTGTATATAGAGGTCGTTGATTTTGGCCAGGGTGATGCCCTGCTTGTCAAATTCTGCTCGGGCCTGGGCGGATCCGTTATAGGCAGCCAGAAATGAATCGGCAGTTTTCTGGTTTTGGAATTCCAGTAACGTGAGGGTATTCCAGAGTTCAGTCGTTGACTGGTCGGTTTTAATGGTTTCCT
>JACRCG010000130.1 GCA_016219145.1 Deltaproteobacteria bacterium
CCCCTATTGTAAAGACGGATTTGCAGAAAGTGCTCCCGGACAAATCGCCATATTCAGGGTATGATATCAGATAAGCCGTTTACAATTGGATTGGTGTCATCATTACCCAGCTTAATGGATTGACTTGTCAGGCGTTTGTCAGTAACATTCACCTCTTACTGCGTTCAATTTATCCAGCTTCGGGAAGGCCAATTATGCAGAAAATTCCATTGATGCTTGCAAAAGCGGGGATGGTATTGGCGCGCGACGTGTTTCGTGGCGATTCTCCGGTCGGAATGCCGGTTTGCGGCAAGGATACGGTGCTGACCGATTCGCTGATTACACGTCTTGATCAGATGGATGTCCAGACGGTTTATGTGGACGGTCATCCGGTCTGGGAAGAAGGTGAGCGCACTTTTGACGAACTTCTGCAAAACCTTGACATGCGCTTTGAAAAGAGTCGCCAGGAACCGCTGAACTCCATGCTGTATGATATCTACAAGGCGTACCTTGCCAAATCCATGGGGGGCTAGGGTGGAAGACAGACGTAGCGAACTTAAGAAGATCATAATGGACACCAGGACGTTGCCCACGTTACCTAATGTCATTAACAAGCTGAATGCGTTATCCGACAACGATAAGGCCTCGGTTCAGGAAATGGCCAGGATAGTGTCTTCGGACCAGGTGCTCTCTGCCAGAATACTGCGTTTGGCAAATTCACCCTCCTATGGTTTTTATCGCGTTTCAACAATATCCAATGCGATGATTCTGCTGGGAGTCAACGTTGTCAAGAGTCTGGCTCTTTCTTCATCCATATTTGCCATCATGGAGAAAAACAGTGTCGGTTTGTGGGAACACTCCCTGGGAGTAGGCGTGGCTGCCAACCTCTTGGCCCGCAAACTGGGGTTGCCGGAATGTGAGGAAATTGCGACAGCGGCGCTTTTGCACGACATCGGCAAGGTGATAGTCAGCTTGAAATGCAGCGAGGCTGCCAAGGTAATTCAGGGCCTGGTTGATGAGCGGCGGCTGTATACCATAGAAGCTGAGCACGAAGTCATTGATACCGACCATGCCGAGATCGGCGGCTGGCTTTCCAAAAACTGGTTTCTGCCGGATAAGCTCACTGAACCGATTGCCTTTCATCATGATGTGGATAAGTCGCAGAATCACAGGATCAAAACTTCGGTTGTTCATATCGCCGACGTGCTGATCAAGGCCAGCGGATTCGGGAACAGTGGCGACCGCTATGTCCCGGTAATACAACAGACCGCCTGGGATACGCTCAAGCTTAATGAACATGTCATGGCTGAATTGGTGGCCGAGATAGAAGACAAGCTGGTTGAGGTCAGGAATTTCAGTCTGGAAATGATGGGCGAGTAATGTTTCAACCGGCCCGAATATCCATTGTATCTTCCGACAACGAACTAGTTTCCCATCTGCAACTCCGCCTGCACAGCAAAGGGTATCAGGCCAGCGGCATGCATTGCATCGATTCTGTGCTGGGAGTATTTTATTCCGATCCGCCCGACCTGTTGCTGATTGATCTGTCAACCAACACGGAGTGCGGTACCAAAATAGTATCCACGTTGCGCAGTGACAGTTTTTTCAGCGTGATTCCGATTCTGGGTCTGGTTGCCACTGTTGACAGTGACCGCTTGAATTGGAACAGCTGTCCGCTGGACGATTTCATCTCTCTCCCGCTCGATTACAATGAGCTCTTCTCTCGTATTACCCTCTCCTTCTACCGGATGAAACGTATTTTCGACAACAACCCTTTGACCCGATTACCCGGCAATACCTCTATCCAGCGGGCTATCGAGGGGGCAATGGGTACTCCCGCGTCGGTCTGTTATGTGGATATAAACCACTTCAAGCCATACAACGATGAATTCGGGTTTTCCCATGGTGATGAGGTGATCCGCATGACAGCCCGGATCATGTTCAATGCGGTGCGCGACTCGGGTGGCGGTTTCTGTGGGCATATCGGGGGCGATGATTTCGTTTGCATTGTGGCGAATGACTGTGCCGAAGCCGTTTGCCAGACGATCATCAGGCACTTCGACCTGATTGTGCTGGACCTGTTTGACGAAGAGACCAAGAAACGCGGCTATTATCCCGGCTCGAACCGCAAGGGGGAAAAGGAGAACGTGCCGCTTCTATCGGTTTCCATCGCGGTGGTTCCGCTGGATATGCCAAAACTGCTGCATGCGGCCAAGGTGGCGGAGGTGGCCGCGGAACTGAAGAAAATGGCCAAGGAGTCCAATGGCAGTTGCTACGTGGTTGACCAGCGCCGCAATTGACAAGCACTGTTTGTTTCGAGACAGCTGAACAAAAAAGGCGCCCTCCGGATGGAGGACGCCTTTTTTGTTGAATTAATCAGGCAGATTTACATCTTATGGCATTTTCCGCAATCATCCTGAACCGAGAAGGCGTCCTTGCCTTTGTTGTGGCAGGCCCCGCAGGATTTGCCGGCTTCCATCTCTGCCATGGTGGCCTTGAGCGTGCCTGATTTGAAGGGGAATATCTTTGTGTGGCAATCAAGGCATTTGTAAGCCTGGGTATGGAAGTCATGGCTGAAGGCTGCCTCGCCGGCCGAGGTCTTGAAAATGATCTTGCCCGGTTTCATCCCTTTGTGGCACTTGTTGCAATCGCCGTTTGACGCAAAGGCGTCCTTGCCGTTGTGGCATATTCCGCAGGACTTGCCCTTTGCCATATCATCCATAGTGGCTTTGCCGACAACGGTTTTGTACGGGAAGTTCTTGGTGTGGCAGTCTTTGCATCCGTAGGCCTGGGTATGGAATTCGTGGCTGAAGGTGGCCGGAGTCACACCTTTGAGATTGAAGGTAATCTCTTTCGGTTTCAGTCCCTTGTGGCAGCGGTCGCAGTTGGCGGTTACGGCGAATGCCTTCTTGCCGTTATGGCAGGCTCCGCAGGTCCGGCCATTTTCCATTTCGGCCATGGTTACGGATTTTTCCTTGCCGGTTATGGTCTTGCCGTTGTGACAGCTCTTGCAGGCTCCACCGGTTTTTGCAATATGGGTGGCATGGCTGAATACCGCAGTTCCCAGTCCCTTGATGGCGTAGGATACCTCGCGGGGTTTGCCCTTGTGACAGCGGATGCAGTCTTTCTCAGTAGCAACGCTGAATGCTTTCATGCCGCTATGGCATGCTCCGCATGATTTGGTCTTCTCCATTTCCGCCATGGTGAAATGTTTTCTCTTTTTCAGGCTGTAGATGGCGTCATGGCAGATCCTGCAGTTGTTGTTGTATTTCTTGAGGTGGAATTCATGGCTGAAAACAACCGGATCAGAATTTTTAAACGAGAATTTTATGTCTTTTGTTTCAACGG
>JACRCG010000128.1 GCA_016219145.1 Deltaproteobacteria bacterium
CAGCCAGAGCCGCTGCCAGGGTTTGAACCGGCGCTTTTGACGTTCTGAAGCTCTCCATGTTCCAGAAGAGGATTTATTGAGGGATACTTCGATTGGGGACTTACTCTTTGGGCACATGCAGGTATTATGGTATTTGAGAGATCGTAAGTGCAAGTGCAAATACGCCCTGCTGCTCCGGGATAACTTTTGAGTTGAATAAACGCCTCGGCCAACCGGATTAAGATTTCATGAGTGAAGTGGTCGCCAGCGACTTCCCGGCTGGCGACTCAGAACCTGGGCTGGGCGATGGATCGTCAGCAGTTTTTCGGGATGAGTTTATGTTGGCATGCCTGTGGAGCTTGTGGTATTGAGTGTACATTGTGGATATCATCTGTTTCCAGCAAAAGGGGCGGAGGTTTGATTTGAGCAGGTTCCAGAATGCGTGTAACCTTTTTAAAGAGATCTGTAACCTCACCTGCCCTACCCCCGTTAAAGCTCAGTACCGTCGCAGGATAGAATAGTAAACAGCCGGAAAGCCAATAACAGCAATGGTTTCAAGCAAGAGGTTACACAAAAGGTTACAGATATTAAAAAAGGCACACACCGACTATCGGTAAGTGCCTGAATTTATTGGCGCGCTTGGAGAGATTCGAACTCCCGACCTACGGATTCGTAGTCCGTTGCTCTATCCAGCTGAGCTACAAGCGCATGGGAAAAGAGCTTATAACCCATTGTTCAAAATATATCAACCGTTTTTTTGCATCTAATGCAGTTTTTACTCCATGGGCTTAATAATAACTACCCAAACCCATCATTTTCCGCTAGTATTTTAAAATTGTGACATTTTGATTTTATAATCGAAGGCCAGTGGTCAATGGATTATTTCATAGTTGAGGTGAGCGAGGCTGAAGTAAAGCGCGAAAGGGACAAATCGCGCGACCTTCGCAGGAGCCGCTGGTGGCAAAACCGGCTGGCACTGGGCATTTGCCACTATTGCAGCCAGAAGTTCAGCCCGGAAGAGCTGACAATGGATCATCTCGTACCCATATCGAGGGGAGGCAAGGCCTCCCGCAACAACGTGGTTCCGGCCTGCAAGGAATGCAACAGCCGCAAGAAATACCTGCTTCCGATCGAGTGGGAGGAGTTTATCAAACAGCAACAGGATTCGGAGTTGGTAAGTGAATGAACTGAAAAGCCGCTACAAGGCCGTCATCTATGACTGTGACGGGGTTATCTTGGATTCAATCGAATCGAACTACATCTTTTACAACCTGGTAATGGAGCATCTCGGCCGGACACAACTTGACCGCAACGACCTGAAGGCCCGCCAGGTTCTGCACACCTATTCGTTTAATGATGTGATGGAATATTTTTTCGCGGGAGATGTCTGCCGTGAGGATGCGCTCGCATTTGCAAAAACCATTCACTACCAGGACCTGATGCCATTCATGCGGATGGAGGAGGGTTTTATCGACACACTAGACCGGCTCAAGGGGCATACGTCACTGGCGGTCTGCACCAACCGGGCGACTTCGATGGATATGATCATCGAGGATTTCGGGCTTTCGGGGTACTTCGACTGCGTCATGACCGCAGCGCTGGTTACCAGGCCAAAGCCGCACCCGGAGCCGCTTTTGAAGGTATTGGACCACTTCGGAATAGAATCGCGTGATGCGCTCTTTATCGGGGACTGCGAAGTTGACATGCAGTCGGCCAAAGCTGCCGGCATCCCCTTCATATCCTACAAGTCCCACCTGCCGGCCCTGGCCCGCATCGAACACCATGCCGAGATTGTCCGGCATGTGTTCTCAGCACATTAATAAAAAAGCTCCGTGACCTTCATGATCGCGGAGCTTTTTTATGGAATATGCCTTTAAATCATCTTACCAGCTTGGACAGCTTTTTAAATTCCTCGGTTCCGGCTACCTTTAGCAGCTGGAACATTGCCGATTCGGTGCAGGTCGGCACGGCGCCGGTCAAAGTCATGGCCTCGATCGCGGTCTGCCAGTTATGCTTGCTGCGGCTCATCACCGCATCCTTTACGATATGCACCTCAAAACCGGCATCGCGCAGCTCGATCACCGTTTGGAGAACGCACACATGGGTTTCCATGCCGGTGATAATAACCTGTGTGCGGCCGGTCGCCTTGAGTTTTTCGACGAATTCCGGACTACCGCAACAGCTGAACGCCATCTTCTCGTAACAGCCTGCCATGGCAGCCTTCTCTTTCAGCTCCGGCAGGGTAGCGCCCAGTCCCTTGACGTACTGTTCAGTGAACAGTACCGGCACATTCAGCTCCGCCGCACTCTCCAGCAGAATGCCGATGTTCCTGGTCAGCTTGCGCAGCACCTTCTCATCCATAGCAACGCACAGCTTCTCCTGCACATCGATCACCACCAGCACAGCCTTGTCCCGCTCCAGAAAGAATCTGTCCTTTACCGACATGCCACGTCTCCTTTCGTTCAGTCCCGTTTAAGTTCGATACACAACTCGGTTATCTTCTTGCGCAGCGTGTTGCGGTTGATACCCAGTATATCCGCCGCCTTGACCTGGTTCCAGCGGGTTTTTTCAAGAATGAAGCGTATCAGCGGGCGCTCGACCTGCTCCAGCACCATGGCATGAATGTCGCCTTTATCCAGCTTTTCCACTCCGACCATGCTGGAGCGCAGTTTCATGTCAACCAGCGCTTCGAGCGACTCTTCCTGTGAACCTTTTTGCGGCAGGTCAGAAGCGGGAGTCAGCCCTTCAAAATCATGGGCCGTCAACAACGGATCGGTGGAGAGGATTACGGCCCGTTTGATGGTGTTTTCAAGCTCACGCACGTTGCCGGGCCAGGAGTAGGCCGACAGCAGCGCCACGGCATCATCCGTCAGGCGCTTTGAATGCACCGACATCTCGGCGCAGGAACGCTCAAGAAAATACTGCGCCAGATCCGGGATGTCGTCACGCCGCTCGCGCAACGGCACCAGTGTGATCGGCACCACATTCAGGCGGTAGTAGAGATCCTCGCGGAACTCCTTCTGGCGCACCTTCTCGACCAGAGCCTGGTTGGTGGCGGCCACGATCCGCACATCCACCGGGATATTCTGGTTTCCGCCGATTCTGGTCACTTCCTGTTCCTGCAGCACCCGCAGGATCTTGGCCTGCAGGTCCAGCGGCATGTCTCCGATCTCGTCGAGGAAGATCGTGCCATGGTTGGCCTGTTCGAATTTCCCCTGCTTACGTTCACCGGCGCCGGTATAAGCGCCCTTTTCGGACCCGAACAGTTCGCTCTCCAGCAGATCGCGGGGAATGGCGGCACAGTTGATTGCCACGAACGGCTTCCCCAGGCGGCCGGAGTTGAAGTGCACAGCCCGCGCCACCAGCTCCTTGCCGGTGCCGGACTCCCCCTGGATCAGCACCGTGACATCGCTGCCGGCAACTTTGCCGATGGTCTTGTAGACCTCTCGCATGGCCGGAGAATTGCCGACGATGTTCTTTTCCACCTGATAGCGTTCCTTGAGCTCCTGCTTCAGAGAAGAAACCTGTCCGGCGATCTCGCGGGCCCGGGAGACTTTTTCGATGATTGCGTCGATCACATCCAGGTCAAAGGGCTTGGTGATGTAATCGTATGCCCCGCGCTTCATGGCTTCGACCGCATTTTTCATGCTGGCTTCGGCGGTCATGATCACCACCAGCAGGTCGTTTTTCAGCTCGCGAACCTTGTCCAGAAGATCAAGGCCGTTAATGCCAGGCATCTTGATATCGAGAATGGCCAGGTCATAGCAGTTATCCTTGATCAGCTCCAGGGCCTGACGGCCGTCGTGGGCCAGATCCACGGTAAAGCCCTTGCGCTTGAGTGCTTTTGAAAGGACCCAGCGCATGCTTTCTTCATCATCGGCTACCAGAATTCGAGTCAGCGGCATAAAAACCTCAATTGAAATTTATTGTAAAATTAAAACAGGCAATCGTCACGGCTCCAGTCATGCGACAGAGCGTCACTGCACCAACGGCAACAGAATCGTGAACTTGGTACCATGTCCGGGGTTCGATTCGACCTTGATCATTCCGCGATGCTCCTGGACTATTTTATGGCAGATGGTCAGCCCCAGACCGGTTCCGCCCGACTTGGTGCTGAAAAACGGAGTCCAGATATTTTCCAGGTCCTGCTGCGGAATACCGGGACCGTCATCGCCGACCTCGATCGCAACCATGCGCGAGCGCCGCTCGTTCTGGGCCATGCGATAATCCGACAGGACCCTGCTGGATACCGTCAGACGGCCATCTTCACCCATTGCATCGATCGCGTTGCAAATCAGGTTCAGAAACAGCCGGGTCAGCATTTCCTCGTCAGCCATGATTTCCGGGATACTGGGATCGAAATGTTTGATGAATGCGATCTCGCGACCGGCAGCGGCATGCTGCTGCAGAAGCAGGATATCAC
>JACRCG010000131.1 GCA_016219145.1 Deltaproteobacteria bacterium
CTTCCAGCAAGGAGCAGGATACCAGCGCCGAACAGATCAACAAGGCCATCCAGCAGTTGGACCAGGTCATCCAGCAGAACGCTTCCGCTTCGGAAGAGATGGCTTCCACCTCGGAAGAACTCTCCAGCCAGGCCGAGCAGCTTCAGCACAGCATCAGTTTCTTCAATATCGGCAATGCCGCACGGCGCACGGTATCAGCCGCCACTGCCCGCAAACCGGCCCGCAAGACGCAGATAGCCCATGCCAGAAGCGGAGCGCCCCAACCGGCGGCAAAAGGGCACCCCGCCGGGGGCATAAACCTGCAACTCGGCCAGGCCGGCCCGGACCAACTGGACGATGAGTTTGAGAAGTTCTGAGAAGCAATTATGAATTATGACGGTTGAATTTTGAATTAATTCAACATTCATAATTCAAAATTAAACATTCAAAGGAGCTTTTATGTCCATATCAACCATAACCGAAACCACCCAATACCTGACCTTCAAGCTCGACGAGGAGGTCTTTGCCCTTGACGTGGCCAAGGTCAAGGAAATCCTGGAATACACAAACATCACCAAGGTACCTCAGACTCCGGACTTCATGCGGGGAGTCATCAACCTGCGCGGCAGCGTGGTGCCGGTTATCGATCTGCGCCTGAAATTCGGCATGACCTCGACCGAACAGACCGTCAACACCTGCATCATCGTGACCGAGGTTGATATGGACGGGGAAACCATACTGCTCGGCGCCTTGGCGGATTCGGTTCAGGAGGTGAACGAGATGGAACCGGCCCAGATAGAGGCCGCGCCACACATAGGAACAAAACTCAACACCGATTTCATCAAGGGAATGGGGAAGCAGGACAGCCACTTCGTGATGATTCTGGACATCGACAAGGTGTTCAGTTCCGTAGAACTTGCAAGCATACAGGATACGGATTCGCAATAAAACCTTGTGAAATCGAAACAGGCACGCTCTCTTTAAACCAAACAAGCACCATTCTTGCAAATCTTACGTAAATTCGACCAGTTTGTTCAAAACATACTACTGGTACTGTATCGGGCTTTGGTCTATAACGTAAATTACGCTCGACCGGGAAGTTGCTGTACAGATGTACAGAGAAAAATTAAGAGCAGAATCTGAACAGACTGCTTCCGTGTGACGCTACAACACCCTATAAAAACTGTGAAAATGGCCAGGATATTTCGAGCATATCCGGCACAACGGAGTATCAGCAATGTTTGATGAAGTGACCATACTGGCCGTTGATGACGATGACATGAACCTGGAGATGCTTGAAATAATGTTATCCGAGCTGGACTGCCGGCTCCTCAAGGCCGGTAACGGGCAACTGGCGATTGAAACCATGGAGGCGGACAAGCAGATTGATGTCGTGCTTCTTGACCTGGAGATGCCGGTAATGGATGGCTACGAAACCATCAGGCGCATCAAGCAGAGCGCCGACTGGCGTGAAATTCCCGTAATCGTGGTCACCGCCGGCAGCAGCGAAGTGACCAGGACCCTGGCGCTGGGGGCCAATGACTTCCTGGCCAAGCCCTACAACCCGGAAGAGTTGCGGCTGCGGGTGATGAACCATGTCCGCAGCAAGAAACTTGCGGACCTGGCAAAAGACATGAACCAGATCCTGGAAAAGGAAGTCATCAAGAAAACAGCGGCATTGCAGGTAGCCCTCAAGCAGTCCCAGGAAGCGGAATACGAGATTTCACTGCGGCTTGGCAAAGCCGCCGAATTCCGCGACCAGGAAACCGGCATGCATACGCGCAGGATCAGTGAACTGTCAAAGCACCTGGGGATGCTGGCCGGGTTTGATGAGGACCGCTGTGAAGTGCTCCGTAAAGCCTCGCCGCTGCACGACGTTGGAAAGATCGGCATCCCAGACCGGATTCTGCTGAAGCCCGGAAAACTGGAAGTTGACGAATTCGAAATCATGAAGGAGCACACGACCATCGGCGGCACGATCCTGTCCGATTCGGATCAATATCCGTTACTGGATGCCGGCTCCGTGATCGCACTGCAGCACCATGAAAAATGGGACGGCAGCGGTTATCCCCAGGGACTCAAGGGTGCCGATATCCACGAGTTCGCCAGAATCGTTTCCATCGTCGATGTCTTTGACGCGCTGACCTCGGAACGACCTTACAAAAAAGCGTTTTCGATCGAAAAATCGGTCAGTATCATGGAGGAGGGGCGCGGCGTTTTTTTCGATCCGGATTTCCTCGACCTGTTTCTGGATAATGTCCAGAGTTTCGTGGAAATCAAGGACAAGCTGAAGGATGTGCCGGATGAACATCTTGACATCTGCGACATCAGCAAACTGACCTGATCCTACTGACACTCATCAGGTCTACACAATTGAACCGGACCGGCCATCAACGGCCGGTCCTTTTTTGTCGTCAGTTATGGGCCAGTTTCTGCGCCTCCCTGGCATTGGCCTGGAACAGGTTGGCGGTTTCGAATACCAGGTTGAGCGTGCCGCGATACCCGACCCACATTTTCTGGTGGGCTCCCAGGCGATCGAACACCGGTAGTCCGGCCCGCAGGTGTGCGCCGATCTTGAGCTTGTTCGCCGCCTGACGGCCGTTCGAATTGGCCACCAGCAGGTCGTCTCCTTTGGCCGCCTCTTCCAGGTCCTCCAGATCACCGACAAAAACGTTCCCGCAGGGCAGGGAATCCAGACCGCGTGTACGGGTTGCGGAGAGCGCCGCCTGAATCTCGCACCCCATGCCGGCCAGGAAACGGGTCAGGGTCTTGAGGTTGTCCGACTCCAGCGCCAACGCCACCTTCTTGTTGCCGAACTGGTAGTGGCTGTCCACCATTGCATCCATCAGCCGGCTGCGCCAGCGACGGTGCTTGT
This sequence comes from Deltaproteobacteria bacterium, assembly GCA_016219145.1. GTDB lineage: Bacteria > Desulfobacterota > Desulfuromonadia > Geobacterales > Pseudopelobacteraceae > JACRCG01. The sequence continues at coordinate 2,855 of JACRCG010000131.1, forward strand.
CCGGAACCGGCCTCCCGCTGATCGCTGACAGCGACTCCATCAGCAGGTCGGTCTCCGCCAGGCCGGTCAAAGATGTAAAACCATAGGCCGGGATGCCGAACTTCTCCTTCAGCTTCAGTGCGGCCCTGGCCAGCGAATCACCGACATATAACGTCGCAACGCTACGACCGGCCTTCCTGATATCTTCAACCGGTATACCACCGGTCGAGAGCGGAGACACCACCTCGTCAATATGCCCGTCCATCGCATTGGAGATATCCGGGATCGTCAGCACCGTCAGCCCGAATGACTCGACCAGCTCTTTCAGCTCCTCCACATCGGCCGGTGTCAGGTGCGCTCCGGGCAGCAGGTTGACCTGGTCCGGCACGGCCGCGCCCCCTTCCGGGAGGCTGGAGACGATCGCCTCGACCGCCGCGGCGTAACCTTCCTGCAGCGAACCGCAGTAATCGGGTGTCGCGGCATGGATGATCGGGATGTGCGCCGTTTCGGGATGCTCCTGGCGGAAATGCACGATGGC
>JACRCG010000132.1 GCA_016219145.1 Deltaproteobacteria bacterium
AAATGAAAGAGCAAGCTCCCTCATCCCGTTCGACTTGCATGTGTTAGGCACGCCGCCAGCGTTCGTTCTGAGCCAGGATCAAACTCTCCAGTTGAATTACCGAAAGTTTGATTAAACAAACTCAAATCTACTTCTGACAAAAATTCTTACAATCACGTAAAACTGCTATTCGGTTTTCAAAGACCAGATGTCAATCAGGAATCCGGAATATACAGATGGAGGGGAGGGGTGTCAAGAAAAAATATCTTTTTTTTTGCTGTGCGCAATTTCTACGAAAGAAGCACCGACAGAATATCTCCCGGAAATCACTCATTGATTTAATTTTGTTGCTAAAATTCGGGTAGATAGTTTACATAGGAATTATGAAGCTGACGCTCGTACATAAGACATCTTCTGCCTGCATCACTGCAATTGCAATTTCTGTTATAGTTTTGTTATGCGCCAGGCTATCTACGGCCGACACAAGACTTGACGCAGTCAATGCCGTTTCCGACCTTAGAAAGAATGACCGCTTAGATAAGATGACTGATGAGATGAAAAGCCTGGAAGCCACATTTGCAAAGGCCGAGTTGTACTACCAGTCAAACGACGACGCCAACTCCGAAGAGTACTACCGCCTGACCATCCAAAAAGCGCGCATTTTAGCGGACCATCCGGAGCAATTATTACAGCCGCAGCTTACAAACACCACTCAGACTGACTCTCTAAAATCCGGTTCATTGCCCACATCAGCCATACCGACGCTCTCAAAACCGGCATCTCAACCCGAGTGGACAGATCCCGCCAACAAAAAGGAAGCCAGGACAGTTGAAGAGGAGATTCTGTCTGAAAAGCTTGTAGGAACTGCCAGCGCCTATACTGTAGTGAGCGGCGACACGCTCCGGCTCGTAGCTGCCAAATTGGGCGTCAGCAGGCAGCATCTTTTCAGAATGAACAAACTCGATGCAAAGGCCACATTGAAGATCGGCCAGAAGCTGAAATACAACAATCGCAAGATCATCCCGTTACGGCTTCGCGAGGGAATTGTTGTCAACATACCTGATCGGACTCTCTACTACTTCCAGCAGGGCAAGCTGGTAAGATCAATTCCAGTGGCCCTCGGCACGGCAACAAAAAATGAGAAATACATCTGGCAGACACCGACCGGGAAATTCAAGGTAACCTCCAAACAGGAAGATCCGACCTGGTTTGTCCCTCCTTCGATTCAAGCCGAGATGGAAGATGAGGGCAAGGAGGTCATCACAAGCGTGCCGCCCGGGCCTGACAATCCTTTGGGAAAATATGCCATCAAGACTTCTATCCCCGGCATCCTGATCCACAGCACCATAAAACCATGGTCAATATACAGCTTTGCCAGCCACGGCTGTATCAGGGTATACCCGGCCCATATGGAAGAGTTTTTCAAAGAGGTCAAGATAAACACTGCGGGCGAGATCATTTACCAACCGGTCAAGCTGGCAGTGACCGAAGAAGGGCGGGTGTTTCTGGAAGTACACCAGGATGTGTACGGCAAGAGCAGCGGCTTGGCTGCAGAGGCAAAAAGACTTGTCGAAAAAAATCAGCTCGTGGACCGGATTGACTGGAAAAAATTCGAGGCCGTTGTAAAGCAGAAACTCGGAATCGCCGAGGACATAACAATGTGACCTTTTAAAGCCCGAATCGACAATAACTACGAGACCTCCAGGGTGAACCTTGGGGGTCTCGTAGTTTCAGGTCTGGATCAGTCGTAGGAGGAGGGCTCCGTACCTCTGATGAAACATTCCATTACAGCGCCGGGAGAGCCTTCTCTGGCCAGCTTTCCACTCCTCTGATTTATCAGGACAAAAGAGACATTTTCCGGGGCTTCGAAATCCTCACGCGGCAGCGAAAGAACTGCCGCCTGCATAAAATCACCCCAGATCGGCGCAGCAGCCTGTCCGCCAGACCCTCCCGCACCGAGGGAGCGCTCCTGATCGTAGCCGACCCATACGCCTGTGACCAACTGAGGAATGTAGCCGATAAACCAGGCGTCCTTTGCTTCATTGGTGGTACCGGTCTTGCCGGCCACCGGACGACCTATGACCGATGCGCGGTGACCGGTACCACTGGAAACGACACTCTGCATGAGATTTGTGATCACATAAGCGGTTTCGGGAGGAATGACCGGGACAGGGACCGTCGGCAGCGTTTCCTGGAGTACAACCCCGTCGATGTCGGTTACCCTGTTGATGAAATTCGTGCTCGTCAGCACTCCTTTATTGGCAAAAACTGTATAAGCCGCCGTCAGTTCAAAGGGTGATATGGTGGCAGCGCCAAGCGCCAACGCCAGATTGGCCGGTATCGGCGAAACAAAGCCGAGCCTTTTGGCGTAGTCCGAGGCGTACTGGGCTCCAATCTGCTCCAGTATTTTTACACTGACAATATTGACAGAATGAGTCAGCGCCTCGCGCATCGTGACCGGACCACGGAAAGCATTGTCATAGTTTTTGGGTGTCCAGGTGCCTCCGGCGCCATCCGGATAGCCGACCTCGGAATCTTCTATGATCGTGGCCGGCGTCAGGCCTTTGTCAAGCGCAGCGGCATAAATTATAGGCTTGAAAGCCGAACCGGCATTGCGTTTGGCCTGGATGGCCCGGTTAAACTGGCTCTTTCTGAAATCATAACCGCCAACCATGGCCTTGACGCCACCGGTACGCGGATCGATTGATACAAGAGCAGCCTGCACATCCGGCGTCTGGTCAAGGGCGAACTGTGCGCCCTCCTTTTCAATGTCGGGTGAAACCACCGAAACTTCTATAACGGAACCGAGCGTCAGGCTTTTATTGCCCTTTTCCGGCTTGCCATAACTGTTGATCATGCCAACCTTGCCGGCCCAGGACATATTCTTGCGCGACAGCACCCCGTTGCGATCACCGACCCTGACGATAGCGTCACCCTTTGCCGGATTGAATCCGACCACCACGCCCTGATAGGTTTCTCCGTTCTTGAGTGTCGCAGAGTCAATATTGTCTTCAACCTTTGTGCAGAAAGCATCAACTTCCGTATCTTTTAAAAACCTGGACGGACCGCGGAAACCCTGACGCTTGTCAACCTCCTTGAGGCCTCGGCGCAGACTATCATAAGCAGCCCTCTGCATATCGGCGTTCATGGTGGTATATATCTTCAGACCCCCCTTATACAGCAGGTCTTCACCAAATTTTTCCTCCAGCTGAATACGTAGGTATTCCAGATAGTAGGCCGACTGGTTGTTATTAACTTTTTTAAGAGGATTCAGGATAATCGGCATTTTTTTGGCGTGATCGGCTTCTGCCGGCGTAATGTACCCTTCCTTGGCCATCCGCTCCAGAACGTAGCTCTGCCGCTCACGAGCCTTGTCAAGATGCTTGATGGGGGAATAGGTGTTGGGCGCCTTGGGAAGTCCGGCCAGCATGGCGATCTCTCCAAGATTAAGCTGATCGACATTCTTGCCGAAGTAGGCCTCTGAGGCCGCCTGAACGCCATATGAGCCGGCTCCCAGATAAATCTGATTCAGGTAGAGATAGAGAATCTCATCCTTGGAAAGTTTTTCCTCCATTCTCTTGGCCAGAATGGCCTCCTTGATCTTGCGGGAAAACTTTTTTTCCGGGGTCAGCAGCATCGACTTGGTTACCTGCTGTGTAATGGTGGAGGCGCCCTCCTTCTTTCGCATGGATATGACATTTTTCAGCGCCGCACGCAGAATGCCGAAATAATCGATGCCTTTATGGGAGTAGAAGTTGGCATCTTCGGCCGAAACAAAGGCCTGAATCAGCTTGCGCGGCATCTTGTTGACCGGAACCACGATGCGGCGCTCCAGATAAAACTCACCTACCAGTACGCCGTCGTCACCAAAGACCTGCGACACGATGGGGGGCTTGTAATCAGCCAGACGATCGATCCTTGGAAGTCTTGCCAGAAGATAAAAAAGATAGCCGGATATCCCCAGAAAGGCTACGACTCCCAATGTGACGGCAAACAGCAGCAGGGATGAGAGAAAACCATTCCCCCCTGAAGACGCAGGTGCTTTCCTGTCCATACTGACAACCTTCCCTTGAATCAAATTCCGAATTCAGCCCGGCAACGGCTTCATATCCGAGCAAAATAGCATATCACTTCAGGAATTCAAGCTTAATCAGACCGAGACAGACCGAGACATAATCCTTGCCAACTCAACATGAGTGGCTATAATCACAATGCAAACGAACCGTTTCTGATTACCACCCGGCAAGCAGCGCCGAGGGCACGGGGAGCATCATGAACATTTTTTCCAGCCGCAGCGTGTCCGCGACTTTCAACCTGATTTCATCCCTGCTGCTGGTCGTACTGTTCCTGGCGCTGGCGTACAACAGCTATCGCCGCGAGCAGGAATTGATCCTGAAAGGGGCCGTTGACAATGCCCGCACTATCTCCAGGCAGATCATTGAAACCCGTGACTATCTCTCCAAGCGGGTAACCAGTGAGCCGGAGCGCAATCAATCCCTCATTCCGCAGGTGGCAGCCAGTCAGATAGCCCAACAGTTGACAAACGGTTCAAACTACTATGTACGCCAGGTTTCTTTGCGCTACAGAAACCTCGACAACCGTCCGGACGATTTTGAAACTGCGCAACTGAATCTGTTTAAAACCGGTAAGCCGGAGGAGGTCTGGCAGGTTGCCGCAAAAGCGGGCCGTAAATCGTTGCGCTACCTGCTGCCGATGCTGGCTGACCGTTCCTGCCTGAACTGCCACGGCAGCTATGAAAGCGCGCCGGGCTATATCCAGGCCCGCTTTCCAAAAGGTCATTTTTCTTACGGCTATAAAGTCGGAGAGATGATCGGGGCCATATCTGTGGCGGTGCCGATGGATGATCTCTACCGGCAGGTCAGGCATAATCTGAAACGGGATCTGATCTACGACGGCATTGTGCTGCTCATTTTCATCCTGTTGTCAGCCTGGCTGCTGCACAGAAGCATTATTTCACCCGTCAAGACCGTTGCCGGAAGCATTTCGGAGGTCGCCCGCACCGGAAACTTCAGCGAGCGGGTCGAGTTGAAGCGCACAGATGAAATCGGGGAACTGATCGATTCATTCAATCTGCTTATGGCCGAACTTGAGCACAAGACCAGACAGCGGGCGGAATCCGAAGAGCGTTATCGCAACTTCATCGAAATAGCGCAATCTCCCATAGTCACCTTCATGTCCGACGGCAAGATTGTCATCTCTAACCAGAAAGCGGAGACCCTGTTCGGCCTGAACAAGGAAGAGCTGCTCGGGCAGAGCCTCTTCGACTTCATGCTGGAGGGAGAACAGATGAGAAGAGCGATAGCAGACTATTTTTCAGTGGGCAGCAGCGAACTGATCGGCACCACCACTCGCCAGAAAATGCGCGACGTGTGCGGAAAACCCTTTGATGTAGACATGGTCATATCGGTATCCCAGGCCGAACAGAGCCAGATGTTCAGTGCCATTCTGCGAACTGCAAAATGAT
>JACRCG010000133.1 GCA_016219145.1 Deltaproteobacteria bacterium
CGTGCCGCGGTGGATGGTGGAAAATTCACGGATCATGTTGTTGTTGCCGATTCTGGTCCAGCACTCCTCACCTTTGTACTTCAAGTCCTGAGGCGGCGCGCCGACCGAGGCCTGAGGGAAAATCCGGTTGTTCTCCCCAATCTCAGTCCAGTCGCCAATGACGGCATGAGCACCAACTGTGGTGCCCCTGCCGATTGTGACATGTTTGCCGATGATGGCGTATGGGCCTACTTCTACTCCGTCGGCCAGGGTGGAACTTTCGTCAATAATTGCGGTCGGGTGTATGCTCATGATGGGGCTCCGTGCGGTTTATCTTGGTCCTGCTTGATTGTGCTGCCAGGCCTACTTTTCGGCATCGGCAAACGTGGCTTTCAGGGCCGCTTCGGTAACAAGCGTCTCACCAACATACACTTTGCCGTCGACGCCCCAGATGCCTCGGCGGTTCAAGGTGGTTTCAACTACTATTCGCAACTGATCGCCCGGAACCACCGGCTTGCGGAATTTGGCGTAGTCGATTGATATAAAATAACTGACTTTTTGTTTTGTGGCTTCGTCCGAGGCCAGGTAGGCCATGATACCTGCCACCTGGGCCATCGCTTCAACAATCAGTACGCCCGGCATGACCGGGTGCCCCGGAAAATGACCCTGAAAAAAGGGCTCGTTGATGGTGACATTCTTGATTCCGACGCAACGCTTTGCCGGGTCAAGTTCGACAATGCGATCGACCATCAGAAACGGATAGCGGTGCGGCAGAATTTTCATGATATCGTTAACATCCAGCAGCATGGGCAGGTTCTCCTTGCTATGTTTCGATAAGTTTTGCTTCAAGTTCTGCGATACGTTTTTCAAGTGAAGAAATACTCTTCTTCAGTTCTGGCAGGCGCGGAACGACAGCCATGGCCCTCAGCCACTCCTTGTGCGGCATGGTCGGAGAACCGCTGTAGGCGGCGTTGGCCGGCAGCGAACCGGGTACGCCGGACTGTGCCCCGACCAGTACATTATCGCCGATGCTGAGATGTCCGGCGACGCCGACCTGACCAGCCAGAGTGACGTGGTCTCCAATCTTGGTGCTTCCCGAAATGCCGACCTGCGAAACAATCATGCAGTCTTCACCGATCTGGCAGTTGTGAGCGATCTGTACCAGATTGTCGAGCTTGGTGCCTCTCCTGATCAGAGTGACCTCAAGTGCGGCGCGATCAATGCAACAGTTGGCGCCGATCTCAACGTCATCCTCCAGAACGACAATACCGATCTGCGGAATGCGGTAATAGGCGCGCCCGTCAGGAGCGTAGCCGAAACCGTCCGAACCTATGACCGCTCCCGGCTGGATAATGCAGCGGTTGCCCAGGCGGCAGCGCTCGCGCACGACGGCATTGGCGTGGATCACACAGTCATCGCCAATGGCGGCGCCTTCATAGATGACCGCACCGGAATGGACGACGGTGCGGTCGCCGATGCTGACATTGTTGCCGATACAGGCTCCCGGATAAACGCTGATATCCTCCCCCAGCGCGACCATCGTGCCGATATTGGCTTCCGGCAGAACTCCCAGGGGCGGATGCGGTCTTGTGTAGAAAAGAGTCAACAGTTTGGCAAATGCGAGATAGGGATTGGCTACCTCGATCGCGTTACGGCCGTGCCTTTCAGCGCCAGGTGACATCAGGACACAGGCCGCGCCGGTTTCGGCCACTTTGGCGGCATATTTCGGGTTGGCCAGAAAGGTTATCTTATCCGGACCGGCTGATTCGAGTGGCGCCAGTCCATTGACGGCAATATTCTCATCGCCCTTGACCTCACCGCCCAGGTATTCGGCCAATTCTTTCAGAGTCCGGGTAGCAAGCATGACTACTTCTTCCTGTTGGCGTTGAAAAGTTTCAGAACTTCCTCGGTCAGATCGGTCTTGTCATCTACGAAAAGCATACTTTCATTCCTGACAAAAATGAAGGTATAACCGTTCTTGCGGCCGTACTCCTGGATGACTTTCTCCAGTCCCTCCAGAATCTTGCGAGTGAATTCCTCATCCTTGCCTTGCAACTCGTCCTGGGCATCCTTGGTGAAGCGCTGGAAATCCTTGAGTTTGTTCTGGTAGTCCTTCTCTTTGGCGGCGCGGGCCGAATCAGACAGGAGCATGCCCTGTTTTTCCAGCTCATCTTTAAGTTTCTTGAGATCTTCCTGTTTGACGTTGATCTCGTCCTGGTATTTCTTTACCCGGGCAGCCAGCTGCTCCTTGGCCTCCTTGCCTGATTCTGAGCCGTTGAGCGCCCGCTGCATATCGATGTAGCCGAGTTTCACATCTGCTGCGAAAACCGGCGTGGAAGCCATTACCATTGCTACAACACCTGCCAGAAAAATCCGTTTCATGAATCAATCTCCTTTGATGGGTTACGCGGCCTAGAAAAGGCTGCCTATGGTGAATTCGAATTTGCCGCTTTTACTGTCATGCTGTGAGCGAGGATTAATCGGGATGCCATACTCAAGCCGTAGCGGTCCAATCGGGGAAGCCCAGCGGATACCGGCGCCATAGCTGAACAGCATGGTTTTGGTCAGGTCTTTGCTGCTCACAAAGGCGTTGCCGTAATCGAAGAACATGACCGCCTTGACGCCGAAATCCTGGAGCAGCGGGAAGGTTAATTCCGTAGTGCCGAATATCTGTTTGTCGCCGCCCAGATAGATGGTTTCGGACAATTTATTACTGTTATCACCGGTAGTCTGGAGTTTGCTGGGGGCCACCGTTCTGGCCTTGTAACCGCGCAGTGAGTATATGCCGCCCAGATAGAACCTTTCGTCGATCGGTATTTTCTGACCTATCTCCTGAATGTATCCCAGGGTCAGCTTGGTGGCAAATATAAGTTTTTTGTAGACCGGGTGGAACCAGTTGTGGTCGGTCGTGTAGCGGGCAAACTTGTTGTTGCCACCCAAACCGGCAAAGTCAATTGACAGAGAGTTGATCATGCCGGTGCTGGGATCAAGGCGATAATCGGTTGTGTTTCTGGTGATGCTGGCATAGATGGAGCTGGTAGTGGTAGTCCCCAGCGGGTAGTTCTCCTTGTCCTGAACATTCAGCGCCTGATAGGCTATGGTGGGTTTGTAGATATCCTTGATTTCATATTTGTACATCAGGAAGGTGCTGACAAAGTCGTTGATCGGATAGCTGGTCTTGATATCACCACCCATCAGCCGGCGGCTGTAATCCAGATAATCACGTTCGGTTCGATATACATCTCCGCCCAGCGTCCATTTGGTGTCCAAAAAATGTGGATCAGTCGCTCCGACTGAGTATGTCTGGGACTTGCCGCCGATTGAAGCCGAAAAATTGGCCTTTAGCCCCAAACCAAGAAAGTTGGCCTGGGCCACCGAGCCTTGCCCGATCATACCGTCCAGTGAACTATAGCCGCCGCCGATACTGAAGGTTCCGGTCGGCTTCTCCTTGACATCTACGCTGACATTGAGTTTGTTGCTGGCGCTCCCCCTGGCGGTGGCAATATTCGCCTCCTCGAAGAAGCCCAGGTTCATCAGGTTCTGCTTGCTTCTTTTCATCCCGGTGGCGCTGAAAAGCTCATTTTCCGATACCCGCATCTCGCGGCGGATGACCTTGTCGCGTGTTTTGGGGTTGCCTGCGATATTTATGCGCTCGATGTAGACCAGTTCGCCCTTTTCCATGTCAAAGGTCACATCGACGATTTTTTTATCGCTGTCGGGGCGTGTCAGTGGATTTACGTTGGCGAAGGCATAGCCTTTGTCGGCATAGACATCGGTGAGGGTGAATATGTCGGTGCGCAGGGTTGATCTGTTGAAAATCTCTCCGGTTTCTATCTTCAGCTTCTTCCGCAGCTCAGCCGCCGGTTCCAGCAGTTCCCCTTTAAAGCCGATTTCGCCCAGTCTGTATTGATCCCCCTCGGTAATGCCGATAGAAACATCCAGCGCCGTTTTGGCATTATTGATCTTGACCACCGGTTCACCAACCTTGACATTGATATAGCCGTTGTTGAGGTAAAAATCAGTGAGCAGGCCGGCATCGTTTTTGAGAACATCTTCCTTGTAGGTTCCGGCGCCGGTCAGCCAGGACATGAACCACTTTTCTTTGGTCTCCATGACGCCGTGAAGTTTGCGGTTGCTGAAAGCCTTGTTGCCGTCAAAGCGGATGTCGGTGATCAGAACTTTCTGCCCCTCAACGATCTTGAAGGTGACAGTCAGGTCGCTGGCGGAACTTTTGTCAATCTGCGGGGTTATCTCTGCCAGATAGTAACCGTCGTCACCGTACAGTTTTTTCATTTTCGTAATGCTCTTGGTAAGATCCTTGGTCGAGAAAATCGCATTCTGACGGAATTCAAGCACTTCCTTCAATTTTTCGGTCGTCAGCTCTTTGTTGCCTTCAAACTTGATTTCCCGGACGATCGGCTTTTCCATAACGGTGTAAATCAGAACGGTGCCGTTCGCGGTCTGCTCCACCGAGGCCTGGACATCCTGGAAATGCCCAAGTTTGTAAATGGCGCGAATATCGGCATCCGTCTTGTCGCTGTAGAGCGTGTCACCGGACTTGAATTTTACCACGTTAAGGATGGCGGCCGACTCAATGCGCCGGTTTCCCTGAACCTGCACTTCGAGCAGCTTTTCCCCCTCGGCGCGGGCGGAAGATGAGCAGGATATCGCTGCAATGGATGATAAAATTAAAATGTTCTTGAATGTGGGCACGTTTCCCCCGAATTTCATATGATTTTTTCCAGCTTTCCATCTACAAGCCTGACGGTTTTTCCCATGGCGGAAGCCAGACGTTCATTGTGAGTCACAATTATCAAGGTCAGATTTTTTTTAAGCTGTAAATCAGCCAGCATGGCGTAAACGCCGTCACTGGTTTTCATATCAAGATTGCCGGTCGGCTCGTCCGCCAGCAGCAGCTCCGGTCCCTGAACCAGTGCTCTGGCGATGGCCACCCGCTGCTGCTCCCCTCCGGAAAGCTCTCCCGGGCGATGCGTCATGCGCTGCCCCAGTCCCACGTCGGTCAGCAGCTCTTCCGCTGCGGTGCGTGCCTTGTCCCTGGCCATTCTGGCTATCAAGGCAGGCATCATGACGTTTTCAAGAGCGGTGAATTCAGGCAGTAAATGGTGAAACTGAAATACAAATCCAACGTTTTTGTTGCGAAAAACGGCCAGCTGCCCATCGTTTTTTTTAAAAATATCCTCGCCATGAAAGCAGACGCTGCCCGAGGTCGGGCGATCCAGAGCCCCCAGAAGATGCATCAGGGTACTCTTTCCGGCTCCGGAGGCCCCAACCAGCGCGGTCGTCGTGCCGGCGTCAAGCGTCAGGTCGATCCCTTTCAAAACGTCCACCCGGTTAGGGCCGGTCGTGTATGTTTTGCAGAGGCTGCTGACCTCCAGCAGGCTACTCATAGCGCAGCGCCTCAGCCGGAAGCATGCGGGCCGCCTGCCAGGAAGGGTACAGGGTGGCGATAAAGGAGATCAAAACCGCTGTGACCGAGATCAGGACCACATCCGCAGGAACGACCAGAGAAGGGAAATGGTCCAGGTAATAAATGTCCTTGCTGAAAAAATTCTGGCCGGTGATCTTCTGGATGACGTTGATAATCGGCTCCAGATTGAGAGCGACCAGCAGGCCGGAGGCGACACCCAGAATTGTCCCGATTATGCCGATTATCAGCCCTTCCAGAACAAAAATCTTCATGATACTTCCGCCGGTGGCGCCCATCGATTTCAGGATGGCGATGTCGCGGGTTTTCTCCATCACTACCATGAAGAGGGTTGAAGCGATTCCGAAGGCCGCCACCAGAACTATCAGGGTCAGGATGATAAACATGACGATCTTTTCGGTCTTCAGTGCGAAAAGAATGTTCTTGTTCATCTGCATCCAGTCACGGGCGTAAAAATTGACTCCCATTTCTCGGTTGATCGTGCGGGCCAGTTCGCCGGTATGATAGACATCGTCAACTTTCAGCTGAATGCCCGTTACGGTGTCGCCCAGGTCAAAAAAACTCTGGGCCTGCCCCAGGCTGACATATGCCAGGGTCGAATCATACTCGAACATGCCGGTATTGAAGATTCCTGCCACCTTGAACGGCTTCATTCTCGGCATCATTCCGAGCGGAGTGATATTACCCATCGGCGATATCACATTGACCTTGTCACCCACAAAGAGGTTCAGGTGCTTGGCCAGCTCTTTCCCGACCATCAGGCCGGGAGTCGCGTCCGGCCCGCGACTCATGCTGGGATCGAGGCGGTCCATGCTCCCGTCTACCACAGATTTGCTGAGCCGCGTTACCTGCCGGTCGCTGGCGACATCTATTCCTCGCAAAACCACTCCGGATACGTTCTTGCCGGAAGATAGCATGACCTGATTGTAAATAAAAGGGGTAGCCGCCTGCACCCCTTTGAACTGTTTCAGTTTCTCCATGACCTGGCGGTAGTTCTCCATGGGAGCGCCGCTGCGGATGACTACCAGATGAGCGTTGGTGCCCAGGATCTTCTCTTTCAGATCGGCTTCGAAGCCGGTCATGACCGCCAGCACCACAATCAGGGCCATGACGCCCAGGGTTACACCGGCGGTGGAAATGAAGGTGATAATCGATATGAAAGTCGACTTGCGCTTGGCTTTCAGATAGCGCAGTCCGATAAAGAGTTCAAAAGGCATTTGTTATTTCGCTTCTTTCCTTAATTGCGGAAACAGGATTACGTCTCTGATCGAGGGTGAGTCGGTCAGGAGCATTACCAGACGATCGATCCCGATCCCTTCTCCGGCGGTGGGGGGCAGGCCGTACTCAAGGGCGCGAACATAATCCTCATCCATGTAGTGAGCTTCTTCGTCCCCTTTGTTTTTCTCGGCCACCTGTGCCAGAAACCGTTCCTTCTGATCGACCGGGTCGTTAAGTTCGGAGAAGGCGTTGGCGATCTCGCGTCCGGCGATGATCAATTCAAAGCGGTCGACGATCTCCGGATCATGGTCGCTTTTACGCGACAGCGGCGATACTTCAGTCGGATAGGCGGTGATAAAGGTCGGCTGAATCAGCTTGTGCTCGGCTACCTCCTCAAAAATTTCCATCATCAGCTTGCCGTAGCCGATGCCGTCCGGAAGTGTGAGACCGATACTGCGGGCGTAAGCCAGTGCCAGTTCGCGGTCGTCCAGATGTTTGGCGTCAATGTCACCATACTCCAGAATAGCATCACGGACAGTCAGCCGTTTCCAGGGGCGTTGGAAACTGATATCGAGACCCTGGTTGATGAAGTCGAGCGTTCCCAGCAATTCCTGGGCGACATGGCAGAACAGCTCTTCGGTGAAGTCCATCAGATCCTCATACGTAGCATAGGCCTGATAGAATTCCATCATGGTGAATTCGGGATTGTGGCGCACCGAAATGCCTTCGTTGCGGAAGTTGCGGTTGATCTCGAAGACCCGCTCCAGACCGCCGACCACCAGACGCTTCAGATAGAGCTCCGGTGCGACCCGCAGGTAGAGCTCCATGTCCAGTGTGTTGTGATGTGTGATGAACGGACGTGCAGTGGCGCCACCCGGTATCTGGTGCATCATGGGCGTTTCGACTTCCAGAAAATCGCGGTCGGTCATGAATCTGCGTATCAGGTTGACGATGCGTGAACGTTTGATGAAAATTTCACGGGATTCCGGATTAACGATCAGATCAACATAGCGCTGACGGTAGCGGGTCTCGACATCGGTCAGACCGTGGAATTTCTCCGGCAGGGGGTGCAGCGACTTGACCAGCAGCCGGATTGAACGTGCATGCAGGGAAAGCTCGCCGGTTTTGGTGCGGAACGGATACCCTTCCGAGCCGACAATATCCCCGATGTCAAATGTCTCGAATGACGCAAAGGCCTCTTCTCCGATTTCGTCCTTTTTGACATAAATCTGGATGCGCCCCTTGCGGTCCTGAAGCTGGATGAAAGCCGCCTTGCCGAAAGAGCGCCGGGCCAGAATGCGTCCGGCCACGACAAAGTTCTCATTGGCGGCGTCAAACTGCGGCTGGCCGCCATAGGCATTGTTTATATCGGTTGAGGTGTGTTGCGGCCTGAAGTCGTTTGGATAGGGATTGACACCCGCTTCCCAAAGCGCATCCACTTTGCGGCGTCTCTGGAGCAGGAGTTCGCTGAGTTCTTCCATGTAATTTCGTTCCTTAACTATCTGGTTTGTCGACTATTTGATTCTGATGATAGAGTTTTTGTAGCGTTCTGCAATATACAGCCCTGAACCGTTGCTTGCAATGCCTACAGGCGAGTCGCCGGTCAGGATGGTTGTGGTTTCGAAGTTCTTGCCAAGCGTCAGATCAATTCTGCGGACTTCCCCCGAGTAAAAGTCGGTGACGTACAGGTTTACACCGTCGGTGGCAATACCGTCCGGCCAGTTGAAAAGAGAGGTGCCCTTCGGTCCGTTGGTGGAACCGGCCATTCCAGCCACTCCGGCGATGGTGTCAACCACTCCGGTTCCGAGGTTGATCCTGCGCACGGTTCTGTTGCCGAAATCGGTTACGTACAGATTCGATCCGTCCGATGTAATGCGGGCCGGCTGGTTAAACCGGGCAACTTTTCTGTCACCGTCGGCACTGCCGGGGCTGCCCGGTGAACCGGCCAGTGTTGTAACCCTCGCTTTTTTACCCGTGCCGACATCTGTTGTGTCGATCATGCGGATGGTGTGGTTGTTGGTGTCAGCTACAAAGACGTATTTGCCGACAACCGTCACACCGGAGGGTTGACTGAATCTGGCGACCACTGTCAGCGAGGTGGTGTCGGTGTCATCGCTTCCGGCGGCGCCGTCGCCGGCCAGAACTGAAACCATTCCCGACGCGTCGATTTTCCTGATGGCGTTGTTGCCGCTGTCGGCAATGTAGAACACCGATCCGTCGGTTGTTGTTATGGCTTTCGGAGAGTTGAACGCTGCTGTTGTACTGCTGTATGCCGTGGAATGGTTGCCAAACCCGGCAATACCGGTGCCGGCGAATTTTTTGACTTTAACGCTGGAATAGATTTTAAGGATATTGTGCGCATCAAAATTGGCGACGTAGTAATTATCTGCGCCGTCTGTTGCGATGGAAATCGGCCCGGCGAAGGCGCTGCTTCTATGGCTGAAGGCCGGTGAGGTGACGGTCGAATAATTAGCCTGTTTAAGTGCAAATGGACCTTTCTGGATGTTGCCGCCGATCAGGGCGCTACTGAAGGTAGAGAAATTGCTGAGGGCATTGTATTTCGGTACGGTCGTAGTTACGGTCGTACTGCTCCCTTTGCCGCAACCGGCCGCGACGGCCATGCAACCCATTATAAGTGCGATTATTGTCAGTCTGATCATTACTGCCTTCTCCTTCAGTGCCTAGGGTTGGATGTTGCTGTGCCCGCCACTCTTCAAACAGCGGAAGGCGCTTTCTTGCGTGGCCGGACCGGACGCTTGGGCTTCACATCAATAACAGGTTCCGTCATTTCTGAAACAGGCTTTGCCGCCGGCTTTGCAGCGCTCTTCCGGGCTTTTTTCGCGGGAGGTTCCGCCGTCTCGACCGTGCTTGCCGCTGGTACAACAGAGGTCTGCTCAACTTCCAGCGGTGCCGTAGCGGGTTTCTTTTTCGGCCGTGGCGTTTTTGGACGTTTTGTTTTTACTGTTTCAACCGCTGCGGTTGCAGACTGCTGCGGCTGTTCGACAATGGCAGGCTCCGGCTCGGACCCGGATCCGGGCTCGGGTGTTGCGCCGGTATCGTGAGATTCCGCCCCTTTGCCGCCTTTGCGGCCGCGACGCCGCCTCCGCTTTTTGGATTTCTGCGTGGCCTCGTCACCAGACAGCTCATGCTCCGGCTGGGCTTCGCCTTCTTCCGGTTCGTGGTCGTCATGCGATTGAGTGTCAACCTGTTCCGGCTCGATCCCGGTATCGGCAGTCAGCGCTTCGGCAGCAGCCTCACCGCCGCTTTTCTTCTTCTTGCGGCGGCGTTTCTTCTTTTTGCCGCTCTCAGTGTGGGCGTTCTCCTCAGCCTGCTTTTCATCTACCGCGTCTGATCCCGGAGCTTTTTCGGTCTTTATGGCCGGCTTGTGAGCCTCATTTGCCTCGGCTTCGCTCTTGAGAACATCCTCCATACGCAGCTTGTCGCGTTTGACAACTTCCAGTTCCATTTGATTCAGTAAATAAGAAGTTTTGCCCTTGACCGTGACCTCGATGTCATAATCATTCTCGATCTGGGTCAGTTCGCGCTTTTTGCGGTTCAGCAGGTAATAGGCCACTTCCAGCGGCAGTCCGCCATGAACCTCTGAAACGGTGCCTTTGGCCGCTGCTCCATGCACCTTGCGCAGGAAGGAGAGGGCCATGGCCTCGACCGATTTGACCTTGCCGCGACCTTCGCAGTGCGGGCAGGCCAGATGGATGGCATCATTCAGGGTCTTGGCGATGCGCTGGCGGGACATCTCCAGAATCCCGAATTCGGAGATGCGCCCCAGGTTGACTCTGGCCTTGTCCATCTTGAGGGCCTGTTTGAGAACCTTCTCGACCTCGTTGTTGTGTTTCCGGTCGCGCATGTCGATGAAATCGATCACGATCAGGCCGCCCAGGTCACGCAGACGCAGTTGTCTGGCCACCTCTTCGGCGGCTTCCATGTTGGTCTTGAAGGCGGTGTCTTCGATGCCGCGCTCGCCGCTGGACTTGCCGGAGTTGACGTCAATCGAGACCAGCGCCTCGGTCGGCTCGATGATCAGGGAACCGCCGGAGGGGAGCGCAACGCGCTTCTCATAGATATGGTCGATCTGCTCTTCCAGCTGGAAGCGCGAGAAGATCGGGCGTTTCTCCTTGTGCAGCTTGACCAGCTTCTCGCATTTGGGCATGTTTTCACGGAAAAAAGCCTTGGCCTCGTTGTAGGCCTCCTTGCTGTCTACCAGAACTTCGTCGATATCGTCGGAAAAATAGTCACGGATGAAGCGGATAATCAGGCCGCTGTCGCGGTAAACCTCTCCGGCGCCGTTGATTTCTGTCGCGCTCTGTTTGATGCCGTTGTACATGGCGACCAGACTGTCCAGATCCTTCTGTAGTTCTTCAGGGGTCCGGCCGACCGCCTCGGTTCTGATGATGTAGCCGATCCCTTCCGGAATGTTCAGCCCGGCCACGATCTCCTTCAGTCTCTTACGCGCCCCCTCTTGCTCCACCTTGCGGGAGATGCCGGTGGAATCGCTGCCCGGCATGATCACCATGTAGCGACCAGGCATGGAGATGTAGGTGGTCAGAGCTGACCCCTTGTTGTCTCGCTCGTCCTTCTCTACCTGAACCAGAAGTTCCTGGCCACGGCGCAGCACCTCCTGAATACGGGGGCGCTTTTTGTGGTGGTCTTCCGGTAAGTCATCACGCCACTGCCAGAAATCGGGGTGTAATTCTCCCAACTGCAGGAAGCCTGGCTTGGCTCTGCCGATATCTACAAAAGCGGCCTGCAGACCGGGTTCCACGCGCAGAACAACCCCTTTGTAGATGTTACCCTTGGTCTGTTCCTTGCCGGTAATCTCGATATTGAGTTCCATCAGGCGCCCGTCATGCACAATGGCGACTCTGGCCTCTTCAGGGTGCATGACATTTATAAGCATTTTTTTGCTTGTGACCGCATCCATTGCTTTTTCAACCTTTCAGGAGGGCTTTGCCCACTCCGGATTCAAAATTGAAAGATTATATATGTTTTAGTCTCGAAAGCAAAGAAAAAGGCGACACGGTTTCAATCCCGTATCGCCCTTCGTGTTTATATTCCGGCGCGCCGGATTACATCATTTTGGCCAGCAGCGGCACTATCAAAAGAGATACGATGTTGATGATCTTGATCATCGGGTTGACGGCCGGGCCGGCTGTGTCCTTGTAAGGATCGCCGACTGTGTCTCCGGTAACGGCGGCCTTGTGGGCGTCACCACCCTTGCCGCCGTGATGGCCGTCTTCGATGTATTTCTTGGCGTTATCCCAGGCGCCGCCGCCGGTGGTCATGGAGATGGCCACGAAGATGCCGGTGACGATGGTGCCGACAATCACGCCGCCCAGCGCCTTGGGGCCGAGTGTAAAGCCGACTATGACCGGCGCAAGAATCGGGATCAGACCGGGAATGACCATCTCCTTCAGAGCGGTCTTGGTGACGATGTCAACGCAAGAGGCGTAGTCCGGCTTGCCGGTGCCTTCCATGATGCCCGGGATCTCCCGGAACTGACGACGGACTTCGACGACAACAGCGCCGCCGGCGGTTCCGACCGCTTCC
Source organism: Deltaproteobacteria bacterium (assembly GCA_016219145.1). Taxonomy (GTDB): domain Bacteria; phylum Desulfobacterota; class Desulfuromonadia; order Geobacterales; family Pseudopelobacteraceae; genus JACRCG01. Next base: position 12,209 of record JACRCG010000133.1, read on the forward strand.
ATGCACATGGCGGCGAAATAGTAAGGCAGCATGCCGCCGATAAACAGACCGACTATGATGTAGGGGTCGGAGAGATCGAAGGTCAGGGCTTTGCCGGCAGGCAGAAGGGCTTTGAGCTCATCGACATAGGAGGTGAACAGGATTACGGCGGCCAGGCCGGCCGAACCGATGGCGTAGCCCTTTGTTACAGCCTTGGTGGTGTTTCCGACCGCATCCAGCGGGTCGGTAACGTCACGGACGGACTTGTCAAGCTCCGCCATTTCAGCGATGCCGCCGGCGTTGTCTGTGATCGGACCGTAAGCGTCCATGGCAACTACTATGCCTGTCAGCGAGAGCATCGAAACAGCAGCGATGGCTATGCCGTACACGCCGGCGCACTGAAAGGCTACGATAATGCCGGCTGCAATTACGACTACCGGCGCAGCGGTGGATTTCATCGAAACACCCAGGCCGGCGATGACGTTAGTGCCGTGACCGGTGGTGGAAGCCTGGGCGATATGTTTGACCGGAGCGTATTCGGTTGATGTGTAATACTCGGTAATCCAGAAGATTGCGCCGGTTACAGCCAGACCGACCAGGGCGGAAATGAAGATGTTAATGGCTGTATAGCCGGTTGGATTGCCGGCCGGGAACATTTGAACGGTGACAAAATAAAAGGCGATGCAGGCCAGCACACCGGAAGCGATCAGGCCTTTATAGAGAGCCGGCATGATCTTGCCGCTGGCGCCCAGTTTGACAAAATACGTTCCGATGATGGAGGCTATGATTGAAATTCCACCGAGGATCAGCGGATAGCTGACAGCGCCGGCAAAGTTGTTGAAGGCCATCGCGCCCAGCAGCATGGCGGCGATCAGGGTTACGGCGTAGGTTTCAAACAGGTCAGCGGCCATACCGGCACAGTCACCGACGTTATCACCTACGTTATCTGCGATGACGGCCGGATTGCGGGGATCATCCTCAGGAATGCCGGCTTCGACCTTGCCGACCAGGTCGGCGCCGACGTCAGCGCCTTTGGTAAAGATCCCGCCGCCCAGACGGGCGAAGATGGAGATCAGCGAACCACCGAAACCAAGGCCGACCAATTGACTGACAACTTCCTTGACTGGAGCACCCGGCATCAGTTTCTGCAGGACCATGTAGTATCCGGCAACACCCAGGAGGCCGAGGCCGACTACGAGCATTCCGGTAATTGCGCCCCCCTTGAAGGCTACGTTCAATGCCGTGTGGATGCCTGATTTGGCGGCCTCGGTGGTGCGCACGTTGGCGCGGACCGAAACAAACATGCCGATGAAACCGGTCAGGCCGGAGAAGATGGCTCCGACAGCAAAGCCGACGGCAGTTTTAGCTCCCAGGGTGATAAACAGGGCTATGAACATGACCACGCCGACCATGGCGATAATGGTGTACTGGCGCTTCATATAGGCGCCGGCGCCCTCCTGGATGGCAGCCGCAATCTGTTTCATGCGATCATTGCCCTGGGGGAGCCCAAGGATCCACTGGGCTGTGACCAGTCCGTACACTACAGCCGCCGCAGCGCAGGCCAGGGCGAAGATTACTGCATACTTTTCCATTTGTCTCAATTCCTCCTGTGATATTAAATAACCATTAAAACGGTCTTCTTACGGATCAGGCGCAAAAACGGTAAATAGTTAAAGGAATAGCGCTGTTTTGTCAAGAGTAATTACCTGTTTTGCTGTGCGGAATTTCTTCGCCGTTTCAGGCGTCTCAGCACTTGCTTGTCATAATCGAGCAGTCATGCTATATGTGTCCATCCAAATTTTGTTAGAAGGAGACACCTGATGAAAATATCGCATGTTGTGCCGTTCGGGTTTCTGGCCTGCCTGGCCGGTTGCGCCACGCAGGGTTCCATGGACAATGTCCGTACTGATATCGGCACACTCAAGGCGCGCCTTTTTTCGGTCGAAAAAGAGATGGGAAGCATTCGTGATGATTCCAAGGGGATCCTCAGTGCGATGGAGAAGGGGTTGAAATCCGATGTTGCCGCTGTACGCAAGCTTTCCGCCGATATTCAGGCGACAATTGACGGAACCAAGAGCGAAATGCAGGCGCTGAACGGCAAGCTTGACGACATGCAGTCGGCCCTGAAAAAACCGGCCGATGATCTGTCACGCTACCGGGAGGATGCCGACAAACGCATCATAATTCTGGAGGATCGCATACTCAAGCAGCAGAAAGTGCTGGAAGATGTGAATGGCAAGATTGCCGAACTGCTGCTGGCCAAAGAAAAAGCGGCTGCTGCCGCCGCTGCCGCTCCGGTCGCCCCTGATGCTCTTTATCCCCAGGCGATGGATACCTTCAAGGCTGGTGACATGCCGGCCGCCCGTGAGCAGTTTACGAAATTCCTGGAGCAGAATCCTCAGCACGATCTGGCCGCCAACGCCCATTACTGGATCGGCGAGACCTACACTGGCGAAAAGAACTACGAGTCGGCCATTCTTTCGTATCAGGAGGTCATTAAAAATTATCCCGCCAAGGACAAGGTGACCGCCGCCATGCTGAAGCAGGCTATGGCGTTTAATGCCATAAATGATACCAAGAGCGCCAAGTATGTGCTGAAAAAACTGACGGAAGGTTTTCCGAAAAGCGAGGAAGCCAAGAAGGCCAAGGATCTGCTGAAGGAAATAAAATAATCCTGAAACGGCAGTTACTCTCACAGAGTTCACAGAGACACAGAGAAAAA
>JACRCG010000134.1 GCA_016219145.1 Deltaproteobacteria bacterium
AAGTGATGCTGGATGTGAAGCAGTGGGGGGTGGATGCGCTGCAGATAGGTGAAATGAGGATTCCGTCCCGCGAGGACGGTACCATGGCGCTCAATTATTACGGCGGGACCGGATCTTTTACAACGGTTTCCGCAGCCGATATCATCGCCAAACGTCTTCCGAAGGATTCGCTTAAGGGCAAGATCGCTTTTGTCGGAGCCACTGAGATCGGTATTTATGACCTGCGCCCGACACCCTTTGATGCGACCCTGCCGGGGGTCGAGATCCATGCTACGGTTGCCGCCAATGCGCTGGAAAGACGCTTCCTCAGGTACGACAGCAATACCCAGATGATGGAGATCGTCTGCATCTTCGTCCTGCCGTTACTGCTGGGCGCCGCGCTGGCATTCGTCCCCGGCACCTTTGCCGGGTTGGGTGTTATGGCGGTGGTTACCGGGGCTTTCTGTGTCTTCAATTACATGATGTTTGCAAATGCGTTTCGCGATATGACCCTGTTGTATCCGTTGTTAGGGCTGGCTATTACCTACCTTGGGGGGGAAGCCTGGCGTAACCTGGTGGTTGAGCGTAAGGGGCGGCAGCTCAAAAAGGCCTTTTCGAGTTATGTCTCGCCGGACCTGGTCAAGCAGATCGAAAAGAATCCTGACAAACTGGTGCTGGGAGGTGAACAGCGCGAATTGTCGATCCTGTTCTCCGATATCCGCAGTTTCACCACCGTTTCCGAGAGTCTCACTCCACCCGAACTGGTCCAGTTGCTGAATGAATATCTGAACCCGATGACCCGTATCGTGCTGGAGGAGCGCGGGACGCTGGACAAGTTTATCGGCGATGCGGTGATGGCACTCTTCAACGCGCCGCTTGACGTGCCGGACCACGCGACCCATGCCTGCTCCGCAGCGGTCAGGATGATGGAGGAACTGCAGCAGCTTAACCGTGGCTTTGCCGAAAGGGGCATGAATACTCTGGACATAGGCATAGGCATCAATACCGGTCCGGCGGTTGTCGGCAACATGGGAGCAGATATCCGTTTCGACGACACCGCCAGCGGCGATTCGGTCAACCTGGCGTCACGTCTCGAAGGGCTCAACAAATATTACGGTTCTCATATCCTGGTCAGTCAGGAAACCCGCCTGCAGGTCAACCACGACCGTTTCACATTCCGCGAGGTTGACCGTGTCAGGGTCAAGGGCAAACTGCAGCCGATCGTGATGTATGAGCTGATGATCGGTGATTTAGACCTTCTGCCCAGTTTCGAGGATGCGCTAGTCAAATATCGTTCCCGGGACTTCAGCGGTGCCAGGGCAATATTCGAAGAACTTTCCGTTACGAGGAACGATGGCCCTTCCCGTCTGTATCTCGGGCGCTGTGATGAATATCTGGCATCTCCGCCACCTGATGACTGGGATGGAGTATACATTGCCAAGGGTAAATGAACTTCAGAATGGTGAATGTGTAGCACGGTCTCAAAGCAAGACTGAATTTCAACTTTTATAAACTTAACACGTTGAATAATATCAAAAAACCGCTCCGGATTTTCCGGGCGGTTTTTTGTTTTGGCGATGTAACTATTCGGGATCAGGCTGTAAATTATAAAAATAATTTCATATTATTGCTTGAATATTAAAAATAATAAGCTAATATTAATTTAAATGTATAATGATTTGCGCTTGTCTAGGAAGTGATTTGAGTTTGCAGCACTAACCCGTGAGGAGGAGTTCATGGCAAAGAATGTAAAGAACACCTTGAATAAAACCGGAAGGGTATTGAACGTAAGGCGGGACAGCATCGACTTCAGGGACCGCATGTACGTTCCGACCCTGGTGGAGGTACCGACGATCAGAGATTTGAAAGAGTATCAGAAAATCAAGGCCCCGGTACTGGATCAGGGCAGTGAAGGAGCCTGCACCGGCTTTGGCCTGGCTGCGGTGGTCAACTACCTTTTGCGAACCCGCAAGCAGGTGCCGAGCAAAACAGAAGTCAGTCCGGACATGCTCTACCGTTTGGCCAGGCGCTACGATGAATGGCCCGGTGAGAACTATGAGGGATCCAGTGCCCGTGGCGCGATGAAGGGGTGGCACAAGCACGGTGTCTGTTCAACTACGGTCTGGAATGCGGAAAAAGGTCGGTTGACCCCAAGGGTTGCGGACGAGGCCCTGATTAATCCTCTTGGCGCCTACTTTCGTGTCAACCACAAGGATCTGGTGGCGATGCACTGCGCGATTACCGAGACCGGAATCCTCTATGCGACTGCCAACGTCCATGAAGGTTGGGAACAGGTGGACAAGAAGGGCATCATTCCGCTTAAGGAACAGATGCTCGGCGGGCATGCCTTTGCAATTGTCGCCTATGACGACAGGGGGTTCTGGATTCAGAATTCGTGGGGCGGTTCGTGGGGGAAGGATGGTTTTGCCTGTATAACCTACGACGATTGGCTGGCCAACGGCAATGACGTATGGGTTGCGCGGCTTGGAGTACCGGTGCAGACAGTCAGCGCCGCATCCGCGGCGGTGCAGTATTCCGGCCTGGTGCCGAGATCAAGCGCCGCCAGCAACAATGAACTCCGTTCGCACATAATATCACTCGGCAACGACGGACTGTTGAAGAGGGATGGCACCTTCGGCAATGACAGTGATGACGTGGCCGAAATCATGGGGGGATGCGCCGGTAAAAAAATCGTGCTGTACGCCCATGGCGGGCTCACCGCTGAAGATTCGGCGGTACAGGTACTGGCTGATTTCCTGCCGGTATTTAGAGAAGCCGGCGTCTATCCGGTCTCATTCATCTGGCACAGCGATTTCTGGACCACCCTTCTCAATATACTCAGGGAATCACTCGGCAAGCGCAGGCCGGAAGGTTTCCTGGACAGCGCCAAGGATTTCATGCTTGATCGTCTTGATGATGCCCTGGAGCCGATTGCCAGGGTCGCAGGCGGCAAGGCCCAGTGGGACGAGATGAAGGAAAACGCGCTGGGAGCCACGCTGGAAAAAGAGGGGGGGGCACGCCAGGTCGCGCATCATCTGCAGAAGCTTGTCAAACAGGGTGCGGAAATTCACCTGATCGGTCACAGCGCCGGAAGCATCTTCCATGCCCCGCTGGTCCAGCTTCTGGCCAGCAACGGAACTATCAAGAGTGGACCGATGAAGGGGGCGGAAGGGCTGGGAGTGCCGGTCAGCTCCTGTACGCTCTGGGCTCCGGCCTGCACCATAGATCTGTTCAAAAAAACCTACCTGCCGCTGATCGGTAACGGCATCGAACGTTTCGCGCTGTTTGCCCTGGATGACAAGACCGAGCAGGATGACAACTGTGCCAGGATTTACAACAAATCACTGCTCTATCTTGTGTCGAACGCCTTCGAGAGTGAACCTCGCATACCGCTGTTCCGTGATGGATTCCCGATCCTGGGGATGGAAAAGTTTATCAGGCAGGATGCCGACCTGAAGGCGCTCTTCAGAAAGAAGAATGTCGAATTGATTCTCTCGCCGAACAGCTATTCCGACAAACCGGCGGATTACTCCACTTCCCGGCATCATGGCGATTTCGACAACGACAAGGCTACGGTAATGGCCACGTTGCAGAGGATTACCGGCACCCAGGCGGTCGCTAAACTATTCAAATCCCGTAAATCAACCGACATGCTGCGCAGACAGCGCTGCCTGCTGCAGAGATAGCAAAAGGGTTATTCAGGGATGTTTTGCCCGGACTTTCGCGCCACGGGATGTAATCGTGTGAAAGTCCGGCGCCAGCGTTTTGTATAGCAAGCTGCCAAGGAGTTTGCATTCGACATAGCTGGAGATTTGTTGACTTGGGAGAATATAATGAAGATTCTTATCAATCTGAAGAGCGTGCTGCTTGGCCGGGCATTGCAGGAGCTTCTGGAACGTGAGCCGGAAGCATACACTGCTCGCGCGGTTTCGGATATCAGCCAGGCCGGCAGGTTCCACCCGGATTTTATTGTTGTGGACGGTTGTACAATCAGCGAATGTGTAGCGTTCCGTGATACGGATACAAAGACAAAGATCGTGTTGCTGGATTCATGTCTTAGTGATCAGGATATAACCAGTCTGCTCTTGTCTTTCAAAATAGATGGTGTCCTTTCTGCAACAACCGATCTCCCGCTATTCAAGAAAGCCCTGGAAGTTGTAATGTCCGGGCAGATATGGGTTGACAACGACAGGGTCAAGTCGATCGTCCATAATGGAGATGCCGGAAAAACAGCCGTACTTGATCAGTCATTCAGCAAGAGAGAAC
>JACRCG010000135.1 GCA_016219145.1 Deltaproteobacteria bacterium
AGCGCCTATTTGAATATGATGGGAGTGATGAACACGGGAGGCGGCCCGATGGTTGGGCCTTAATTCATATGAACTGCAGCGGTTACTCCGCGGTAGGGATGTCTGGTGAATGGGATTGAAAACGCAGTCAGAACAGAGAAATGGCAATATTTCAAAGACAGGAGGCATCACCATGAAAAAGCAGGCGTTGGCAGTTTTGGGGATCATTTCGGCATTGGTAGTAGCCGGTTGCGGAAGCGGTGGTGGTATGGCCACCGGAACGAGTACAGTCAGTGGTGTTGTTGCCGATGGTTACTTGCGTGGCGCAGAAGTATTCATGGATGTGAACGGCAATTATCAGTGGGATGCCGGTGAGCCGAAAACTGTCACCGTCCAGGGGGGTGCTTACAAGCTTGGTGTAGCTCCCGGACTTGTCGGGAAGTATCCCGTTGTTGCGCGTGCTATTGCTGGTCAGACTGTAGACGAGGATCGTCCAGCGTCTCCGATTGCCAACAGTTATGTTTTGTGCTCACCAGCCACGAACACAGCCTTTATCAGTCCGATGTCAACCCTTATCCAACAGAAATTGGCCGGGAATCCCGGCATGACCATGCCTGATGCAATGGCCCAACTGCGAAATCAGCTTAATCTGCCCGTTGGCGTCGACATGCTCGGTAACTATGTCTCCGGAGCCCAAAGCGGTCCTAATGCCGCAAGTTACCGGTCAATGTACCAGGTTGCGACGCAGATGGCGGAGCTGATGGCGCAGCAGGCTCCTCAGGTTATCTCCGGCGCCGGAGTCGACCCTGGTCGCTATCAGGCTATGATGGGGCAGATGAACCTCTATATGCCGCAGATTGTCCAGAATGCAACCAGTGGTCTTCCCATCACCAGTCCGGCCATGAACACTTTTTGTAATCAGATGACCACCTTGCTGCAAAATACGGCAAGCGGAACTGTCTTTGGCAATTATTCTTCGATGTTCAGGAACTATACCGGTCACTCTTCGTTCTGGGTCAATAACGGTGGCACCTGGCGGCCGGGTGGTATGATGGGAATGCGATAACGGGTGGTAAGCAGACCCCCAGCAAGCGGGGCTGAAGAAAGTTATAATCCGCTGTCTTCCGGTTATCTTTTTTACAGTAACCTGTGTCCGCTATGCGGGGCTGGTCAGGTTCTTTTCGTGGACTCCCGTCTCGTTATGAGCCGGACCTGACGTTCATGAAACCAGTAATACCAAACCCAGTTAAGCAGGACTACGATGCGATTGCGAAAGCCGATCAAATAGAACAGATGCAGGAGCAGCCAGACCATCCAGGCGGGGTATCCCCGGAAATTCATTCCGAAAGCGCTTGCCACTGCCGCGTTCCGGCCGATGGTGGCCATGCTCCCCTTGTCATGATATCGGAATGGTGGCAGGGGGGTGCCGCCTGTCTTTGACAGGATTGCTTTCCCGGCATAGATGCCCATCTGCATGGCTACCGGCGCCGTCATGGGGAGCGGAGATCCGTCCTGTTCCAGGTATGCCATGTCACCGATGACGAATACCTCCGGATGTCCGGCCAGGGTCAGATCCGGTTCAACCGGGATCCGGCCGCCTGAAGTGTGCAGAGTGTCAAGAGCGGCGGCAATCGGCGCAGCTTTTACACCTGCAGACCAGAAGAGGGTGTGTGCCGGAATAATGGCCCCGTCATGCAGCATGACCCTTTCAGGGCCGGCGTCAACAACGCGTGCATTCAGGAGCACTTCAACGGACATGCTGCGTAGTTTGTTCAGTGTGTATGTTTGCTGTTTTGGCGGCATGGCTGCCAGAAGCTTGTCAGTGGCTTCTACCAGAATGACCCTTGCCGTGTGAGTGCTCAATTCGGGGTAGTCCTTGGCCAGAACAAAATGGACCAGCTCGATCAGAGCCCCTGCGAACTCAACCCCTGTCGGCCCGCCACCGACGATGACAAAAGACATCAATGCCCTTTTGCGGGCGGGATCGGGTTCCAGGACTGCCCGCTCGAAGGCGGTGAGAATATGGTTGCGCAATGTCTCGGCATCCGCCAGTTCCTTCAGGTCAAAGGAGTGGCGCTCAACCGATTCGAGGCCGAAAAAATTCGTGACGCTGCCGGCGCCGATGACAAGATAGTCATATGTTATGTTTCCGGTGTCGGTATGTAGCTCTCGAGCGGAAAAATCGACGCCGGTCACCTCCGTCAGCTGAAATTGTGTGCCGGCCCAGCTGCGGGCCATGGCGCGTACCGAATGGGCGATCGATTCCTGTTCCAGGCCGGCGGTCGCAACCTGATAGAGCAGCGGCTGGAACAGGTGATAGTTGTTCCGGTCCACCAGGATCACATCATGTCCTTTGCCTGCCAGAGCACGCGCGGCACGGATTCCACCAAATCCCATTCCAACTATTACGATTCGCTTTTTCATGATTACCCGGCTATCTGTGGCGAGTTGTGCCACGATTCTTATGGTACGAGCAAGTGTGCGATGACAACAAAAAAAGGACCTGCAGTTTATGCAGGTCCTTGAATTTATTTGGTTGCGGGGATAGGATTTGAACCTATG
>JACRCG010000143.1 GCA_016219145.1 Deltaproteobacteria bacterium
ATGTCAAAAACAACAAAAAAGTTTCAGAACGAGGTACAGCAACTTCTCGATATGGTAATCCACTCACTCTACTCCAACAAGGACATCTTTCTTCGCGAACTGATCTCCAACTCATCCGACGCCATTGACAAGGTCCGCTTCGAATCTCACTCGGATGAGGCTCTGCTGGAAGCCAACAGCGATTGGAAAATCAAGATAATCCCTGATAAAACCGCAGGGACCCTGACCATCAGGGATAACGGCATCGGCATGAACATGGCCGAGGTTGAAGAGAATATCGGCACTATCGCCCGCTCCGGCACCAAAGCTTTCATGCAATCCCTGAAAGACAAAGCCGCCAGCGACAATCCGGAACTGATCGGTCAGTTCGGCGTCGGCTTCTACGCCTCTTTCATGGTGGCTGATCGCGTCACGCTTGAAACCCGCAAGGCCGGAGCAGCCGACGCCGGATGCCGTTGGGAATCCACCGGCGACGGAAGCTACACGGTAGAAGAGTGTACTCGCGAGCTGCGCGGCACCGAGATCACCCTGCACCTGAAAGATGAATTCAAAACCTATCTGGACGAATGGAAAATTCGCTCCATCGTCAAAAAATATTCCGATTACATCCAGTATCCGGTCGTGATGGACATCACCCGCACAGAGACTCCCAAAGGAGTTGATGGGGAAGAGATCGAGGGGGCCGGCACTATCGAGAAGACCGAAGAACAGACCCTGAACTCGATGAAAGCCATCTGGGCCCGTCCCAAGAGCGACGTGACCGAGGAAGAGTACACTGAATTCTACAAGCACGTTTCGCACGACTACGACGCTCCCTTCCGGACCATTCATTTCTCGGCTGAGGGGACCAGTGAATTCAAGGCCCTGCTTTACCTGCCGGCCAAAAAACCGTTCGACATGTTCATGAACGATCGCAAAAAAGGGCTGCAGTTGTACGTCAAGCGCGTTTTCATCAGTGACAAGTGCGAAGAGCTGATCCCGGACTACCTGCGCTTTGTCAAGGGGGTGGTTGATTCTTCCGACCTGCCGCTGAATGTTTCAAGGGAAATCCTTCAGGAAGATGTCCAGATCAAGCGTATTCAGAAAGGTCTTGTCAGCAAGATTCTTTCGACACTTTCAGAGGTTAAGGAAAAGAGCTTCGATGAATACGTGAAGTTCTGGAAAGAGTTCGGCCAGGTTATCAAGGAAGGTCTGCATTTTGACTATGCCAACAAGGAGAAGCTCCAGGAGCTGGTGCTGTTCGAAAGCACAGCAACCGAGGCCGGCTCGTATGTTTCCCTCAAGGATTATGTTGAACGGATGCAGAAGAGCCAACAAGATATTTACTATATTACCGGAACAAGCCGGGAAACACTGGAGCAGTCGCCGCATCTGGAGGCCTTCCGGGCCAAGAATTTCGAGGTGCTGTTCCTGACCGATCCGGTTGATGAGTGGGTTGTGCAGGCGCTGACCGAGTACAACGAAAAGGCCCTCAAAGCGGTTGATCGCGGCGATATCAGCCTGGATAGCGACGAGGAGAAACTGGAAAAAGAGAAGAAGCGCGAGGAGGCCCAGAAAGAGTTCAGCGACCTGATCTCACTGATCAGCGACCGTCTGAAGGATAAGGTCAAGGAGGTGCGTTTTTCAAACCGCCTGACCGACAGCGCCTGCTGTCTGGTGGCGGACGAGTACGGCCTGAACGCCAACATGGAGCGCATTATGAAGGCCATGAACCAGTCTGTGCCGGACTCCAAGCGCATCCTGGAACTGAACCCGGATCATGCCATTTTGAAGGTCATGGCAACTATCCACCAAAAAGACAATGCGGCGCCGGCGCTGAATGATTACGCTGACCTGCTCTACGACCAGGCGCTCCTGACCGAAGGTTCGACAATCAAGGATCCGCTGAGGTTTACGAAGCTGGTGAGTGAACTGATGGTGAAGGCTGCAGCCTAAGATTGCTTCAATGCTTCACAACAACTTTGGCCCACGAGATTGCTCTTGTGGGCCAAAGTTGTTTATATTCTAGGAGATCTCGATATTTTCAATCCATCTCAATCCTCTGAACCGAGTGGTACGGCACGATGGCAATCTTTCCGGATTTTTCCTTGAGAACCAGCGTGTAGCCTGCCGGTGAATTGTCCATTTGCAGAATACGCCCGATTATTGAGATTCCACCAGACAGGTAAATCGTGACCGGCTTCAACTCTTCGCTCAGAGCCATCAAATTCAGCCGTCCGGCCCCGGTGGCCTCGATACTGAAGGCGACGCTCTCACGGTATAATTCTGTTGTTGTGCGCAGTCGCACAGCCAGGATTGAAGCCAGGTTGCGGTAAAATCCGGCCGCAATCTCCGGTCTTTCACGCTGAACACTCTGAAATGCGGTGCGGGACAGCACCAGAAATTCGCTCGGCTCGGCTGTGCGCGCACCGGCGCTACGCCTGGACTGGTCGATGAAACTCATTTCGCCGATAACATCACCTGCTCCTAGAGAAGCCAGTGTGCGATCAATATCGCCACGAATGTTTTTGAAAACATCAACCCGGCCGCTCTGGATAATCCAGAGGGAATCGCCGCTATCCCCCTCAACAAACAACTCTTCACCGGTCAAGAGAATGCGCTCTTCACAGGCTGCCACAACCACATCCACATCAGCAGCGGCCAGATCAGCAAAAAGCCGCCATTTATCAAGATCTATCTGGGGCATCATCTACCTCCGAGGCGCATTAATGCGCTCATGAAATCTACTTCTCATCACTCCAGGGGCCCTTGAAGCCGCTTCTGGTCAACATCATCCCAAAATCTTTTTTGACGACCGATCGGTCGTATGCTTCCTGCGGCTCGACAATATCCGCTTTAACCAGATCGAGCAGTGCATCGTTCAAAGTCTGCATCCCGAGACTTTTTCCGGTCTGCATGATGGATGGAATCTGGAATGTTTTTCCTTCGCGGATCAGGTTTGAGATAGCGCTGGTAACAACCAGAATTTCCAGCGCAGCTACACGCCCGCCCCCTTTACGCTTGAGCAAGGTCTGAGCCACAATGCCCTTGAGCGACTCGGCCAGCATGGTGCGCACCTGCGATTGCCGATCGGCCGGAAACTGGTCGATCAGCCGGTCTACAGTGGAAGCAGCCGTATTTGTATGCAGAGTCCCAAAGACCAGATGACCGGTTTCTGCTGTCTCTATGGCAATCGCCACCGTTTCGAGATCGCGCATCTCACCCACCAGCACGATATCCGGATCTTCTCGCAAAGCGGCCCGCAGAGCCTGTTTGAAGCCACGGGTATGAGTGCCGACCTCGCGCTGATTGATATGGCACTGTTTGTCCTTATGGACGAACTCGACCGGATCTTCGATGGTGATCAGATGATCATCGCGGGTATCGTTGATGTAATCTATCATGGCTGCCAGCGTGGTTGACTTTCCGGAACCGGTCGGGCCGGTGACAACTACCAGACCTTTATCGAAGTCGCAGAAGCTGAGGACTACCGAAGGGAGATTAAGCTGCTGGGCGGTCAATATTTTGGTAGGAATCTGCCGGAAAACGCCGCCAATACCGGCGATATCGCGAAAAACATTGGCCCTCATGCGGGAGCGTTCTCCCAGCTCGTAGCCAAAATCGGTATCGTTGGTCTCCTTGAACTCTTCCCGATTTTTCTCCGGAAGTATTTCATGCAGCAACCTGTTAAGTGTTTCGTTGTCGATCGGGCCCCGCCCCGGCATGAACATCATCGAGCCATCTACGCGCACCATCGGAGATTTGCCGCTTTTCAGGTGCAGGTCCGACGCCTTCATATCCAGCATCTGGTGGAACAATTCATCCAGGTGGGCAGGCAATGGGCCGTCTGAAGGCGCAGGTTTAACGGTGGCTGCTGCCGATTGTACCGGAGCAGGTGGAACCGTTCTGGGAGTCTGTTCCTGAAATGTGGGGGGTGCTTCCGGAGTAGAGAGAATCCGAAGAGAGACACCGTCGGCCTGTTGCGCGATCTGAAGCATGAAGTCGCCGTAGAACGAACTATGCGGGCAGGTCAGCATTCCGGAAGAGAGCTGAGCGGGATAGTCGGGCAGAATCTCGATCAGCAGCGCGTGGATCTGTTCCATTGTGGCCGGCTTGCTGGAAACGGGGCGGGATTGGCCGG
>JACRCG010000017.1 GCA_016219145.1 Deltaproteobacteria bacterium
CAAGCAGGGCTTTATTGCCAAGGCTCTTGAAATATATCGTTCCATTTTGCTGGATGATCCCGGTAACAGTGCTGCTGCCAACAGGATCGAGGAACTTGAAACGCAGCTTCTGATTGACTCGGAGCCTGTGCAAGCCGGCGGTGAAGTCTCCTCTTTTGAACCTGACGAGACGCCGGAAACAGATTTTGGATTTGTTGCGGCGCATGCGGATGATACCTTTGCGGTGTTGCCGGAGGATACTTTTACATCTGCGGTTCCGGTACAGGAAGAGGTCTTTCTTGCGGCGCCGACTGAAAGCGTTGCAGCTGTCTTGAAGCCGCAGGGGGTTGCGGACAATGCACTGTCCACTCTTGAAGGGTGGCTTGAGAACGCCAGGAGGCTGAAATCATGTCAATTAGAGAGATTCTGAACACGATTGTTGATGGAGTTGATGGCGCCTTGGCAGCCATAATCATGGCTTACGACGGTATCCCCATCGACGAGGCTGCCGTAGAGCAGTCAGACTTCGATACTCAACTTCTGTCGGTTGAATATGCAACTGTACTCAAGGAGATCAAGCGCGCCGTTGATGTCATCAAGGCCGGTGACATGGAAGAGGTTTCGATTGCAACCAGTCAGACGCGGGTTGTCATGCGTGTATTGAATGATGAGCTGTTTATCGCTTTAATCCTGAGACGTGACGGAAATTTCGGCAAGGGGCGTTATCTGCTGAAGATCAAATCTTATGACTTGATGCAGGAATTGGAATAGTCATGAATTTTCTGGTACTGCACGGCCCGAATCTTAATTTGCTTGGAAAGCGTGAACCGCAGATCTACGGTTCAGTAACTCTTGCCGAGATCAATCAGGAGCTCGAAAACCTGGCGCTGGAGCTGGGCGGCTGTACTTTAAGCTTTTTTCAGTCCAACACCGAAGGCGAACTTATCAATGCCATTCAGGAAGCCAGCACTGCTTGTGACGGGATTCTGATCAATCCTGCCGCCTATACTCATACAAGTATTGCTATCCGTGACGCCCTTTCGTCTGTTCGCCTGCCCTGCGTAGAAGTTCACCTATCCAATGTACATCGCCGCGAAGAGTTTCGTCATACCAGCCTTACCGCTCCTGTCGCACTGGGACAGATCTGCGGATTCGGCTGCGACAGCTACCTGCTTGGTTTACGGGCATTATTTAATCACGTTAAAAATGCGTAATTACTGCTTAAGCCTTTAAATCGCTATCATTTGGCAATTTCATAAAAACTGATTGTAGTTCGGGTTTCATTTATGCTAAAAAACAGGCGTTCTCGTCTGAAGCGGTTCTTTGAAGAAAGCGGGCTGGAAGGCCTACTGGTAACTGATCTCAGAAATGTGCGCTATCTGTGCGGTTTCAGCGGCTCTGATGGAGCCTTGCTGGTTACGCAGTCCGATTGTTTTTTTCTGTGTGATTCGCGTTACACATCCCAGGCCGCCGATGAGGTACAGGAGGCCGAGGTACGGGAGTGCGCTGTTCGCCTGGACGCTCTGGCGGCACTTGTAGCCGAAAAAGGTATTGCCCGTCTCGGATTTGAAGCCGTACACACGACCGTCAATGACTACCGGAAGATGGCTGACAGGCTGGTAGGTATCGATCTGGTAGAGATCGGTCCTGCTTTTGATGAGATCCGCTGCTGCAAGGACCGCGCTGAAGTTGAAAGTCTGATGGCGGTAGCCGGTCTGGCGTCCAGATCGCTTTCAAGTGTGCTGAAGTGCATCAGGCCGGGAATCAGCGAGGCTGATGTCTCACTGGAACTTGAACTTGAGATGAGGCGACTGGGGGCGGACGGCAGGGCCTTTGATTTTATTGTTGCCTCAGGTGTGCGTGGAGCGATGCCGCACGGCAGGGCCAGCAACAAGCTTATTCAGGGCGGAGAGCTGATTACTATCGATTTCGGCGCGCTTAAGGACGGCTATCACTCTGACGAGACAGTTACGGTGGCCTGCGGTGAACCTGGTGGCCGTGAAAAGGAAATACACGCCATTGTTAGGGCTGCACATGATCTGGCAATCGCAGCTGTTGTCCCCGGAATCAGCTGCAAGGAGCTTGATGCTGTCGCCCGCAATTATATTGCCAAACATGGCTATGGCGACTATTTCGGGCATGGCCTCGGGCACGGTATCGGCCTAGACATACACGAAAAACCGACGGTGTCGCCACGCAGCGAGGCGGTGCTGGAAGAAGGAATGGTTATCACGATAGAACCAGGTATCTACATTCCCGGTTTTGGCGGAGTAAGAATCGAGGATACACTTCTGGTGACCTTCGACGGATGCCAGATTATGACTTCTGCTGATAAAAGCCTGCTGATGCTTTAGCCGGGTAACAAAAACAGATTTCAACCAAAGGAGAATCAAAGATGGATATCAAGGACCTGAAACTGCTGATAAAAATGGTGACTGAAACTGACATCACCGAGTTTGAAATGGATAATTCCGATGAGAAAATAGTCATCAAGCGCGGCCATAAGCCCGAATATGTCACCATGGCTGCTCCTGCCATGCAGCATTTTGCAGCACCCACTTATGCACAGGCCCCAGCTGCACAGGCCGCGCCTGCTGTTGCTGCGGCAGCTCCGGCTTCGGCGCCGGCAGCGGTGGCGGTGGCGGAGAGCGGTGATACGCTCAACTCCCCGATTGTCGGCACATTCTACGCTTCTCCGGCTCCTGATGCCGCTCCTTATGTTGCTGTCGGACAGGTGGTTGAAAAAGGGCAGGTGCTCTGCATTGTCGAGGCCATGAAGCTGATGAACGAAATAGAGGCCGAATGCAAATGCAAGATCCTGAAGATCTGCAAGGATAACGCCCAGGCTGTAGAATACGGCGACCCGCTGTTCATAATTCAGAAACTATAATTTAAAGACCGATAGAGGGGTTCGCCTTCATGTTCCACAAAGTCCTTATAGCCAATCGCGGCGAAATTGCCGTTCGCGTAATTCGCGCCTGTAAAGAGCTTGGCATCAAGACGGTTGCGGTTTATTCACAGGCCGACAGCCATTCACTGCATGTCAAGCTGGCAGACGAAAGCGTCTGCATAGGTCCGGCACCCAGCGCCAAGAGTTATCTGAACATCAATGCCATCATCAGTGCGGCGGAACTGACCGATGCCGAGGCGATTCATCCCGGTTACGGATTTCTCTCCGAGAATGCCAACTTTGCAGAGGTGTGCGAGAAGTGCGGCATAACCTTTATTGGTCCCACGGCTGAGAGCATGCGTATCATGGGGGACAAGATCAGCGCCCGTCAGGCCGTTATCAAGCAGGGCGTTCCGATCCTGCCCGGCACAAAGGAAGGTGTACATTCAGTTGAGGACGCGGTCAAGGTCGCCAAGGAGATCGGTTTCCCGGTCATAATCAAGGCCACTGCCGGCGGCGGCGGTCGCGGCATGAAGATTGTTCACTCCCAGGCGGCCCTGCCCAACGCTTTTGCCACGGCTCGTGCCGAAGCTCAGTCAGGGTTTGGAAATCCTGAGGTGTATATCGAGAAGTACTGTGAACAGCCCCGGCATGTAGAAATCCAGATCATGGCCGACAAACATGGCAACGTGATTCATCTGGGCGAGCGCGACTGCTCAATCCAGCGCCGTCATCAGAAACTGATTGAAGAGGCTCCTTCTACCGTTGTTACTCCGGAAATCCGCAAGGCCATGGGCGATGCTGCAGTCAGAGCGGCCAAGGCGGTCGGGTACAACAGTGTCGGCACAATCGAATTTCTGGTGGATAAAAACAACAATTTCTACTTTATGGAGATGAATACCCGTGTTCAGGTTGAGCACCCGGTGACCGAGATGGTAACCGGAGTCGATATCGTTCGCGAACAGATCCGTTCAGCCGCTGGTATTCCGCTGCGCTATAAACAGGAGGATATCCAGATCAGGGGGCATGCGATCGAGTGTCGCATCAATGCCGAAGATCCTTTCAAATTCACCCCCTGTCCTGGCAAGATTACGGCCTATCACCCGCCGGGAGGCCTGGGAGTACGCGTAGATTCGTTTGTTTATGATCAGTACTC
>JACRCG010000136.1 GCA_016219145.1 Deltaproteobacteria bacterium
ATCGCTCTATTATCAATATCGTTGGCGCTGACATG
Organism: Deltaproteobacteria bacterium; assembly: GCA_016219145.1. Lineage (GTDB taxonomy): Bacteria > Desulfobacterota > Desulfuromonadia > Geobacterales > Pseudopelobacteraceae > JACRCG01. Next base: position 36 of record JACRCG010000136.1, read on the forward strand.
CTGTGCCGTTGAGAATACACGCGTTAAAACGGCGGGTTTTGACGAACAGCTGCCCAGGCCGGCTGCCGATTATTCGAACGGTTCGATCTGGCAGGCATCGTCAGGCGGGTTGACCGAGGATTTGAAGGCGCGTCGCAGGGGGGACACCCTGACCATCGTGATTACCGAAACAGCCAGCGCCTCCAAAGAGGCCAAGACAGATACTTCGCGCGGATCTACCGTTAATGCCGGTATCCCCAATTTCATGGGACTTGAGAAGGTCGGGCTGTTGAAAAACAATCTCGGGGATTTATCAAAGCTGATCAATGCCAGCGTTGATTCATCATATAAAGGCTCCGGTTCCACCTCCCGGGCTGAAAATCTCAAGGCGACCATGACGGCCCGTGTCATCGACGTGCTGCCCAACGGCAACATGCTGATAGAGGGGCGCCGCAATATCAAGGTTAACAACGAAGACCAGGAAATCATCCTGGAAGGGACGGTTCGCCCACGCGATATCGGCGCCGACAACGTGGTCAACTCGATCTACATTGCCGACGCAAGGATCAGCTATTCCGGTCGCGGCATCATATCCGACCGCCAGAGTCCGGGCTGGTTGATGAATATCGTCGACAAACTCTGGCCGTTCTGATGGCAATCGGCAGTTTGCATGCAGCCGAAAAAGGTAATCACATGAAAACACTCAATACCATCGTACTCTGTACATTGCTGCTCTGCTTATCGTCTGCGGCCCACGCCATTCGCATCAAGGATATCGCCTCGCTGGAAGGTGTGCGTGACAACCAGTTGGTGGGTTACGGTCTTGTTGTCGGGTTGAACGGATCGGGCGACAGCGACCAGGCCAAGATCCAGATCCAGTCGGTAGTGAACCTGCTGGAACGGATGGGCATTACCACCTCGGTAAATGATGTAAAGGTTAAAAACGTGGCGGCGGTTATGGTCACGGCTACGCTGCCTCCATTTTCCAAGCAGGGCAACCGTCTTGATGTTCTGGTCTCATCGATGGGAGACGCCAAGAGCATCGCAGGTGGAACATTGATCATGACCCCTTTGAAAGGCGCCGACAACCAGGTTTACGCAGTGGCACAGGGATCGGTGCTGACCAACTCGTTTGCCTTTGGCGGCCAGGGGGCCTCCGCCCAGAAGAACCATCCGACTGCTGGCCGGGTGCCCAACGGGGCGCTGGTGGAACGTGAACTGCCGAACACACTGGCCGGGAAGTCGGTGCTGCACCTTAATCTGGAAACAGCGGATTTTACCACTGCCTCCCGTATCGTTGCGGCGGTCAATGAGAAATTCAAGGCCGACGTCGCTACAAGCCGCGATTCCGGATCAGTGACGCTGACAATACCCGAGGCATATGCCAACCGGACGGTAGAATTTGTAGCGGCCCTTGAAACCCTTGAAGTAAAGCCGGATGTACAGGCCAAGGTGGTGCTTAACGAACGTACCGGCACGATTGTCATGGGTGAAAGCGTGCGTATTTCCACAGTAGCAGTTACCCACGGAAGTCTTTCCCTGGTGATCAAGGAAACACCGAAGGTATCCCAGCCGGCGCCGTTCAGCAAGACCGGCGAGACCAAGGTGGTGCCGCGTACCGACCTGAAGGTTGAGGAGGAAAATCGCCGCCTGATGGTTATGCCTGAGGGGGCCAGCATCGGCGATGTGGTGCGGGCGCTGAACCTCTTGGGGGTCACTCCGCGCGACCTGATCAGTATTCTGCAGGCTGTCAAGGCCGCCGGCGCGCTGCAGGCGGAACTCTCGATCATTTAAAACTTAACCAAAAGCACTTCAGGACGATAAGAACGATATGGACATCAAAATCGCCACAACGATTCCGGACAGCACCGACAACGCTGCCGCCAAGGCCAGTCAGCTCCAGCGCCAGAAGCTTTCCGGAGATGGTCTGAGTAAAAAACAGCTCCTCCAGGCCAAAAAGGTCTCCCAGGACTTTGAGGCACTGGTGGTAGGCATGATGCTGAAATCGATGCGCGAAACGGTCGGCAAGGACAAACTGACCGGCGGCGGGCATGGGGAGGAAGTCTATCGTTCCATGCTGGATCAGGAATACGCCGCTGTGTCGGTCAAGCGGGGCGGCGGCATGGGGCTGGCCAAAATGATCGAAAAGGACATTATTCGCCAGGAAAGCCGCAAGGTCGTGCCAACTGTCGATCATCACGAGTAGAGCGGGAGATTCGGAGCAGGTGCTAATGGAACTTAAAAAACTGCTGGAAACCTTGTCGATAGAGGCTGGATTACTGGAGGACCTGCTGGCGTTGCTGGAACGGGAAACGGTCGAGCTCGGTAATATCGACATAAACGCAATGGCTGTCTCCAACCAGGCCAAGGAAGAGCTGATCAATAAAATAACTGAGCATGCGCCTGCCCTGCAACAGGCCGTTTCCGCATGCGCAGTTAGAGAAGGTCTGGCCGTCTCGACCGCACTCGGAACGCTGGCGGAACATCTTGCAAAGCGGGGAAGCGGGGAGCTGCTCTCAAAACAGCGTCAGGTCAGCAAAACCGCCGAGAGAATCAAGCAGGCAGCGGCGCTGAACCAGGAGATTGCCGAACGGTTTGCGGCGATGGCAACAACTTCGCTCGGTCTGATAACTCGCCTTATCAACCAGTCCAATGTGTACGGTGCGTCGGGCGGATACCAGCAGCGGCCCGCCGCTGCAGTGATGATCAACAGGGAGGCTTGACATGGGACTTTCAGCGGCCATGGAGATAGGCAGGAACGGTCTCAACATTTACAGGATCGCGACCGAAGTGACGTCGGAGAATATTGCCAATGTCAATACACAGGGTTA
>JACRCG010000141.1 GCA_016219145.1 Deltaproteobacteria bacterium
CAGGCAGGGTGTTATCTATTTCGTCGACGGTGAAATCATTCACGCCGAGCAGGGCGGCGAAAACGGCGAGCAGGCCATCTACCAGATTATCAAGTGGCCGGGCGGTACGTTCAACATCCATCCCGAGATGACTTCCAATGTCTGCACCATCCATTACCGTACCGATTTTCTGCTGCTGGAGGCCCTCCGGCGCATGGATGAGGAAAACGCCGGTACAGGCGGCAACTCGTCAACTCCAGGGCCGTCCGTAACGCCACGACGCACCATGAGCAAGATTGCTGCACGCCTGATGGAGCTTGGCAGCATTACCTACGCCGTGCTGCTGGACAAACAAGGCTCCCCGCTTCAGGATACGAGCATAGAAGCTGTCGCTCTGTCAGCCAAGGGGATGTTTCTTGCAATGACCGGAAATCAGCTGGGTGACCTGCTTGGACTGGGAGAAATCAAGTCTGTTGCGGTCCAGACCAGTAATTTTCACCTTTTGATGTACGATTCCAAACAGCACTATTTGAGTATTGCAGTAAAACCAGAAGGCAATCTGGAAAATGTAGAGGGTGAAATAAAGTCTGTTCTTGTGCCAGGCAAGTAGGATGGTGATTTGATGCAGGATATCCTCAAATACATAAACAGCGTCGAAGGAGTGATCGGCAGCGCCGTTTTCAGCGACAAGGGCAGCGTGCTTGCCAATGCCTTTCCCGCTCTTATAGATGCCTCCTCCCTGAAAAAAGCGGCCGCACTGGTGCTGGAATGTTCGCATGGTCTCCAGATATCGCAGACGCTGGACATTCTCGATCTGCGCTACTCTGACGGGCGTATACTGGCAAAATCATTCACCGGGGCCACGCTCTTTCTGCTCTGCACCAAGAATATCAACCTTCAGATGCTCTCCATTACGCTTAATCTGGCGGTCAAGAAGCTGGAGCCAAAACTGCCCAGGGAAACGGCGCCGTCCCCCCCTTCTGCCGTTTCTCCAGCCATGCCGGCCGAATCCGCATCAGCCGACGGCATACTTCGTCTGGCGGTTGGTCACCTGGCAAACAAGCAGGCCAGCGCCAGTTTTGATTCACTGGGCATGATTGCCGTCAGTCAGCCGACATTCACCTACATCAGCGAATATTACAAGATCCCCTTCAAGAAGCTGATCCTCACAAATGCGGGCGCTAATACCAGCGGGACTTTTCCGGTGATGGTCATGAAAGACATGGACCCGCAGTATGACGGCACCATCGTAGTTGGTCCGGGTATCGAAAAGAAACTCAAGGTTGGTGAAGGTGACAAGGTTGAGGTAAAGATCGGATAGTAATGCCGGGACAGGTTTGAAGCCTGACCGAGCAAACAGTATTACGACGGGGAATGAGGCGACTCACTCTCCGTTTTTTGTGTGAGCCTTGGGATGAGCCTTGTCGTAGACTTCCATCAGACGGTCTATGCTCACATGAGTGTATTTCTGGGTGGTAGATAACGAGGCGTGCCCCAGCAGCTCCTGAATGGCGCGCAGGTCGGCGCCCCCCTCCAGCATATGGGTCGCAAAGGTGTGCCGCAGAGTGTGTGGCGAAATTCTTTTAAAGGCGGCGATCCTCAGAACATGGGTGTCGACTATGCGGGCAACACTGCGGCGATTGATGCGGCCTCCGCGAGTGTTCAGAAAAAGAGGGCCGTTGTTCCGGCCAAAATCCTCCCGATGCTCAAGATAATCCTGCAAAGCCTCAGTGGCCCGGCTCCCTACCGGGACGATACGCTCTTTGCCACCTTTGCCCATCACACGCACCATTCCGCCCGAAAGGTCTATCTCACCCGTATTCAGTCCGGTCAGCTCTGAAACCCGCAGCCCGCTTGAGTAGAGCAGCTCAAGTATGGCACGGTCCCGCAAGGCGTGTTTCTGCGTTTCATCCGGCGCCTCCATCAAACTGGTGGCCTGGTCGATATCCAGATGGAAAGGGAGCCGCTGCTCCTTTTTGGGTGTTGCCACCAGTTCGGCCGGATTTTTACTGATTGTGCCGCGCCTCAGCAGAAAACGGAAAAATGAACGAATGGCAGCCAGTTTCCGGCCGATGGAGCTTTTCTTCTTACTCCTTGAGAGTTGGGACAGGAAGCGCCTCAACAAAAGGTGGTCCACATCCGCAGCTGATGCGGCCTCACCTTTTTCTCGGCCGACAAAAGAGAGCATCTGGGACAGGTCCGAGCGATAGGCATCCAGAGTGTGCTGCGAAACATTTCGCTCGGTTTCCAGGTAGAGCGAGAAAACACGTATCTGCTCTGACAAAGTTTCCATAACTGATCAGTCGAAAGCCGGCAGGCCGCTTTTAAGTTTCCAGCTGCTGAGGAGGTCCTGATAGACCCACTCCTGGCGATAGGTCAGTGACTTCAGCTTGTTGGACGGGAGGATGAAATATTCGAATTCGGCAATGACTTCACCGCTTTTCTTTTCCGGAAGGCATTCTGACGTCAGGATGCGAAAGTCCGTCATAGTGACCCCCCTGTTTCTGAGCGTCTCGGCTTTCCTCATGAATTCATCCCGCAGATCCTTATCCAGATATGTCATGCCGGCATTTTCAACTTCGTGCCAGCGCAGCATCCGGTTATAGCCTTTGACGCTCTTGTCAAATTCGTCGCGCAACCCCATTTTGTTGGCGCAACCTGATAATATCATTATTGAAACAAACAGTACTGCCGTTTTGAGCCATGTCATCATCAACGATCTCCTTAAAGTTGGACAGAAAAAACTTCTGATAATCCGTTTAACCCGTTTATCCGGTTTACGCAAGCGCTCGTTCGAAGTTGCAGCTCTTTTGGCGTCTGCCGTTCCTATCTGTTGTTGCCCGCAGCGGATATATGCGGTATAAAGGCCACTCTCTAAAATTCTCCGAATGGAGTTTCTCTTGATTCATACTTTTGTCCAGTGGCTGCTGGATACCATAGGCGCCATGGGTTATCCCGGCATTCTGATATTAATGGCCATGGAGAGTTCAATCATACCGGTGCCGAGCGAACTGGTCATGCCGCCGGCCGGTTATCTGGCCTATCAGGGCAAGATGAACATGCCCCTGGCCATACTCTGCGGTACACTGGGGAGCCTGATAGGCGCATATGCGAACTACTTCGCCTCCCATTATCTGGGCCGACCGCTGATCATCAAATATGGCAAGTATGTGCTGATTCCACCCGAAAAGTTTGAAAAGGTTGAGCGTTTCTTTCTGCGGCACGGGGAGATATCGACCTTTATCGGTCGTCTCCTGCCGGTTGTACGACACCTGATCTCGATCCCGGCCGGGTTATCCGGCATGAACCACCTGAAATTTTCACTCTACACACTGCTCGGCGCCGGAATATGGTGCACCATCCTGACCCTGATAGGCTACGCCATCGGCGGAAACCAGCAGTTGATTATGCAGTATTCAAACCAGGCTCTGATGGTGGTGCTGCTTTTCAGTATCGCTCTGGTGGCCGCCTACGTCTGGTATCACCGCCGTAACGCCGGCAAAGCCTGAAACCGCCCAGAGGGCAAAAGATTTTTGGAGGAACTACTCATGCAGATGAAACGCGCCGGGCGCGTCCATTATATCGCTGTTGATTTTTCCGGCAAAGCCTGCTCCACGCAAGGGTTCACAACCCGCCATGAAGGGGTATCACGCCCTCCCTACAACTCTCTCAACCTGGGAAACAACACGCTTGATCAGCAGTCCAACGTGGAAGTCAACCGCAGTCTGCTGGCGCGCGCCTTTGGCGTCAATCAGGCCGCCCTTGTGACTCCCAGGCAGGTACATGGCAGCGACATACTGGTCATCAGCGAACATAACGAGGATTACAGCCACTTCCTCAGCATTGAGAGCGACGCGATTATCACCAACCAGCCCGGCGTAATGATCGGTGTCTGTGTAGCGGACTGTGTGCCGATTCTTCTCTGTGCCCCGGACAGGCGTGTGATTGCCGCTGTTCATGCCGGTTGGCACGGCACAGCCGACAAGCTTGTCTCCAAGGTCATAGACGGCATGAAATCGGAGTTCGGCTGCCATCCCGGAGAGATTCAGGCTGCGATCGGCCCCTGCATCGGAAAATGCTGTTACGAGGTTGATGCGCCCGTCAAACAGGCCTTTCTAAAAAACGGTCTCGCCTGGGATTCCTTTGCAGAACCAAATGGAACAGATAAATGGCAGCTCGACCTGGCAACTGCCAATCGGGATCTGCTGATCACTGCCGGAGTTGAAGCTGCTGCGATAGATCAGTCCGATATGTGTGTCTGTTGTCAGCGCGAGCTGTTTTTCTCCCATCGCCGGGACAAGGGCGAAAGCGGCCGGCAGATGGGATTCATCATGTTGAAGGCAGTTCAAGGTTCATAGTTCGAAGTTGAAAACCTATGAGAATTGACAGATTCGAAGATATAGACGCCTGGAAGGAATCCAGAGTCCTTGTCAGGGATATATACGGGATTATTGGAAACATTCGTGATTATGGTTTTCGGGACCAGATTCAGCGCGCATCCATTTCGATAATGTCAAATATTGCAGAAGGTTTTGACAGAGGAACCAATAAGGAACTCATTTACTTTTTGACAATTGCCAGAGGCTCAGTCGCTGAAGTTCGCAGTCTGCTATACGCTGCACAGGATATCGGTTATGTTGAACAGAAAGACGGTGACTGCCTGCAACAACGTTGCCTGGCCATTTCCAAATTGATCAATGGCTTCATCAGGTATCTAAAAACCTCGCCACGCTAAAGGCGGTTCGTAAGTTGGTTCAAGGTTCGTGGTTCTTTGTTAACGGCTTGAACCTTGAACCTTGAACCAAGAACCTTGAACCAAGAACCTTGAACCAAGAACGGAATTTCTCATGCTCGCGAAAGTCCTCAGCAGTGCTTTGATCGGTATTGATGCCATCCTGGTTGATGTCGAGGTTGATCTGGCGCCCGGATTGCCCTCCTTTGCCACGGTCGGCCTTCCGGACGGCGCCGTCAAGGAGAGCAAGGACCGGGTCAAGGCCGCGCTGAAAAATTCCGGTTACGATTTTCCCGCCCGGCGCATCACCGCCAATCTGGCCCCTGCCGATATCAAAAAAGAGGGCGCGGCCTATGATCTGCCGATCTCAATCGGTATTCTGGCCGCCACCGGTGTCATCAAGGGAACACGCCTGCGTGAGTATATCCTGCTGGGAGAGTTATCGTTAGATGGAGGGCTAAAGCCCATTCGCGGAGCGCTGTCGATGGCAGTTGCCGCCAAACGGGCTGGACTGGCAGGCCTGATCCTGCCGGCGGAAAATGCTCCTGAAGCGGCTGTGGTCGAAGGAATCGATGTTATTGGCGCGACCACTCTTTCTCAGGTGGTGGAGTTTCTGGGCGGTCGTGAGGGAATCGATCCCTGCCGGGTTGATCTGCAGGCACTGTTCACAAGCGGATGTGAATACGGAGAAGATTTCAGCGAAGTCAAAGGGCAGGAGCATGCCAAGCGCGCCCTGGAAGTAGCCGCCAGCGGTAGCCATAACATCCTGATGATCGGTCCTCCAGGTTCCGGAAAGACCATGATAGCCAGGCGTATTCCATCTATTCTGCCGCGCATGTCTTTCGACGAGGCCATCGAAACCACCAAGATCTTCAGTGTCAGCGGTATGCTGGAGAAAGAGCGCGCACTGCTGGCGGTCAGGCCATTCCGCTCCCCGCATCATACCATATCTGATGTGGGGCTGATCGGCGGCGGCACGACCCCAAAGCCGGGAGAGGTTTCGCTGGCGCACAACGGTGTCCTGTTTCTGGACGAGTTGCCGGAGTTCAAGAAAAATGTTCTTGAAGTACTTCGGCAGCCTCTTGAGGATGGCAGAGTCACCATCTCCCGTTCACTGCTCTCGCTGACCTATCCGGCCCGCGTGATGCTGGTGGCTGCCATGAACCCCTGTCCCTGCGGATATCTTTCGGACCCGACCCACCCCTGTACCTGTACCCCGGTCGCCATTCACCGCTACCGCTCGCGCATCTCCGGCCCGCTGCTGGATCGCATCGACATCCATATCGAGGTGCCGGCGGTCAAGTACCGCGATCTGGCTGATCGCAGCGAGGCCGAAAGTTCGTCGGCCTTTGCCGGACGTGTGGAAAATTCACGCAAACTGCAACTGGAACGCTTCAAGGGCACCAAAATCCACTGTAACTCCCAGATGACGCCCCGCTTCATCAAAAAATACTGCGAACTGGACGCCAGCGGCAATCGTATGCTGGAGCTGGTAACCGACCGCCTGGGCTTCTCGGCCCGCACCTATACCCGCATTCTCAAGGTGGCCCGCACCATTGCCGACCTGGACGGCAGTGATTCCATCCACGAACAGCATATCGCCGAGGCGATCCAATACCGGAGTCTGGACAGGAAAACAATCTTATGAGTAACTTCAACATAACCTATTGATTTGTCCTTCCCCTTCTCTGATGCCATCACCCCAGTAATTCCCTTGTGTCGCAACAATAATCTTGTAATGCTCGATCAAAATAATCGGGTAACAACAAGGCAATCATGAAGATCAGTCCGGTCCGTCCTGATGAAAAGGCAGGCGACTAAGGTAAGCCGGGATAATCCGTATATCCTTCCTTCCCAGGGGTGTAGAAGGTTGCCTGGTCTGGAACTGCCAAAGGGGCCCGGGCTTTGAGTCGCTCCACAAGATCGGGATTGGCAATGAACGGCCTGCCAAATGCCACCAGATCCGCAGCTCCGCTCTGCAGGTCGGCCTCTGCTCGTTCTTGGTCATAACCGCCCGAAAGAATAACTGCTCCGCCGCCGTTGTCACGGAACGCCTTAACCATGGCGCTTACCGTTGCCGGCTCCGGCTTTGGCGCTCCCATGGCAGAGTGATCGACCATGTGCATGTATGCCAGGCCAAGACGACCAAGGTCAGCGGCAAGCTGGGTGTACTGTCCGGCAATCCCCTCATAGGTCCCGCTCATTTCGTTGAACACTCCGTAAGGGGACAGACGGATGCCGGTTCGTGAAGCGCCGATGGCGCTGATGACGGCCTTTGTCACATCCAGGGCAAAGCGATTGCGACGTGAAGCATCGCCACCGAAATCATCTACCCTCTGGTTTGAGCCAGGATCAAGGAACTGGGTTATCAGGTAACCGTTGGCAGCGTGAATCTCCACGCCGTCAAATCCTGCGTCTATTGCGTTTGCCGCAGCAGAGGCATACTCGTCGATGGCAGTGGTAATATCAGCGTTTGTCATTTCGCGCGGCAGGTTGCAGGGCTGCTCCCCCTGGCCGTCAGTCCAGATTTTTCCGCTCATGGCGACTGCCGAAGGGGCCAGAAGTTCCGCTCCCGGCGGCAGGTTGAGGCGGCTTCCGACCCGGCCGGCATGCATGAGCTGGATGTAGATGCGTCCCCCACCCCCATGCACGGCATCGGTGACCAGACGCCAGCCGTCTCGCTGTTCCGGAGAGAACACCCCGGGAATGCGGGCATATCCCAGACCGTTCGGGGAAGGGGATGTCCCTTCGGTAATGATCAGCCCGGCAGATGAGCGCTGGCCATAGTATTCGGCCATTAACCTGTTCGGAATATTGCCGGTAGCGCGCGAGCGGGTCATGGGGGCCATGACGATGCGGTTGGCAATTGTGGTGGCGCCGAGCTGGTACTGTGAAAAAAGTTTCATCGGTTTCCTCCTGAAAGAATGTGATTGTCATCCGAAGATTCAGCATTCGATGCCGTTAGCGCTGCAACGCCCCCCAGACCAGATGCGGCGAATGGCCGTTGACCCGCACCATGCGCACCCACATCAGAGTCATATGCTCCAGGTGCAGCGCCTGATCAAGCCCACCTACGTCGAGCGGCTCCCAGCCCAGCTGGCTTATAAGTGTGGCAACGGTACCTTTGGCGTCAGCATCATTACCGCAGAAAAGCATTGCCGGCTTGATGTTGTATGCAGGATATGAGTTGTCCTGAAAGTTCTCAAAGCCGTAAATGGTGAACGCCTTGACCACCTTTGCCTCCGGCACCAGATTCTGCACCATCGCCGATCCCGACTGCACGTTGTTCAAGCCATGGGTCAGCCCAGCCCCGACCGGGTTGGTGCAGTCGACGATAATCTTTCCGGTCAGCTGCGCCGCAACACTTTTGAGGGCTTCTTCGTTGACCTGAAACGGCGTGGCAAGGAACACCACCTCCGCATTCCGCACTGCATCCTGCGGCGAAGCTACCGTTATGGCGGCATTCAAAGCAAGTACCTTTTTCACATTCTCCGAACCGCTCTCCTTGGCCGCCAGGGTCACCGTGTGCCCCAGCCGCTGCAGATGGTCCGCCAAGGGTGCCCCGACGTTGCCGTAGCCGATAAATGCAATCTTCATTGTGTGTCTCCTTTCTGGTTACTTTACCATTCGGTCAAGTAAAAACTTCAAAAAAGCCGGAAGTCTGCAGACTACCCGGCGGTTCATCATTGATGGAGGAAATTTACTCCCAGCAACTGCCGTGCTCCTGCCGGCAGATCACGAAGCAGCTCCGGATCGTTATGGATGCGGGAATTCATCAGAGTCCCCTCGAAATAATGGAGCAATCGGCGCGCCGAACGTTCTGTGTCTACTGCCGCAATCATCTTCTGCGCGACAGCATCACGGACAGTGGACGCGAAATACTGGAAGTACTGATCGATCACGGTGCGGACCCGGCCAAGAATTTCCCTGTCCAGGGTGGCAGCTTCCAGGCCGAGGTCGAAATAGGGGCAGCCGCAGACAAACCCTGATGTTCGCTTGCGCTCGCACTGAAACTCATACACCTTGCTGAAGTAGGCATCGAGCCTTTCCAATGGCGGCACGGTCGGCGAGAAAATGCTGTCGAGCAGCGGTCTGTAATCCTGCCAATGATGCTGTATCGCTTCTGCGGACAATCTAGCTTTTGATGAGAAAAAGTGGTAAAAAGTTCCCTTGCGTACACCTGCCCGACTACAGATGGCGCCCACCCCCACCGAGTGATAGCTCTGCTCCCAAATCAATTCCAGCGCTGCCGTCAGCAGTCGCTCACGTGCGTTACTTTTTCTTCCCATGAAGATAAAATACTTTACTGATAAGTCAATTTCAAGCTACATTTTCGGGGTATGAATTGATTACGGCCCCTGCGGATAACCAATAAAAAAACAAGGAACAAGGAGAAAGTAACCATGGCAAAATTAAGCATTGTAAATTTATTTGTCGGCAAAACTATCACCGCCGTAATTTTCGGCATTATTTTCTTGTCTTATGTCGGCTTAGTTCAGGCTGAAACTGCTCCTGCAAAAGCAGCAGACCAGACAATAACCAATGCCGTACCGGTGCGCCACCCTCAGGAACACACCATAAAGAGATGGAGATTTACCGTCGGCGCTGGTGCAATATACGGCCCTGCTTTTCTAGGGTCTAAAGATTATCAGATTAGTGCATTCCCAAATATGAAATTTGAGTTCAAAGACCTTTTTTTTGCATCACTGAAGGATGGAGTTGGTTACAACGTCATTCATTCCAATGGCTGGCGTATTGGTCCCCTCGTGAAGTACAAATTTGAGCGCAAAGAGGACGGTAACAATTCTTTCCGGGTGGCGGGCACTAAACCGGTCGCACTAAGGGGTCTCGGTACTGTTGATGCGACGTTTGAATGTGGTGGTTTTGTAGAATACAGTGACGAGCCATTTGCCTATAAAGTAGAGCTTCGCCAAGGCGTAAATGGCCACAAAGGAATGATTGGTGAGGCCAGCATTAACTATTCCGGTGCAATCAAGCTTTTCGGGCCTCCGGTTTTTTTCGCAGTTGGCCCGCGCGCATCATTTGCAGATTCTGGATACATTAATGCCTATTTCGGCATTAACCAAGCTCAATCAGTGAGTTCCGGCCTGGGACGATACGATGCCGGTGGTGGTTTTGTTTCTTATGGCGTCGGTGGATTCATGTCGATGCCACTGTACGGCCCGGTTTCAGTTTCTGTATTTGGCGGTTACGATCGTTTGGGCAATGAAGTTGCTGATTCACCGCTTATCAAGCAGCGTGGTAGCGAGGACCAGTATGCATTTGGCCTGAGTGTCACCTACAAATTTGACTTGTAAATGCTTATCATGGTCGATGTTGGGGGCTGAGTAAGCAATGGAGGAGCAATCAGTCAGCTGCCTTCAAGCAGATGTCAAGAGCGGGCTGAAAGTTGTTCCGGATCAATGGCCGCGGTCTCATCCAGATGATCCTGATTCATCCGCACCGTTCTCCTGCATCACGCAACCGTCCCACTGTGTCATCCGGGAGTCGAGCGGAATATAACCTAGAAATTTGATAATACTTGGATTATATTGCAGTTCTGTGCAGGTGTTGTGAATGGAAATGGATGTTCTGGATAAGCTGGAATTGATAGTTTGGGAAGAGGGATTATGACTGGAAATCGGTGCCTGCCGGGCGCATCAAAAATCATTCGAGGAGTACCGCGTGTCTGTCCCTGTGGATGTCTCCCGGATTCGGCACACACCATTGCCAATTTGGACGGCAGTGATTCCGTCCACGAACAGCATATCGCCGAGGCGATCCAGTATTGCAGCCTGGACAGGAAAACACCATGAGCAAAATCCTGGTCACCGGCGCAGCCGGATTCATAGGATTTCACCTGACCCGGCGCCTGCTGGCGTCCGATCACCTGGTCACCGGACTTGACAATCTGAATGACTACTATGACGTATCTCTCAAAGAGGCCCGCCTGGGGATGCTTTTGGGCCAGAGCGGTTTCAGCTTTGTGCGGGCCGGATTGGAGCAGAGAGAAGTTGTGGAGGAATTGTTCGCCACCGCACAGTTTGATTGTGTGATCCATCTGGCTGCCCAGGCCGGTGTTCGCTATTCAATGCAGAATCCCCATACCTACATTAACAGTAATATCGTCGGTTTTCTGAATATTCTGGAAGGGTGCCGACGTACCGCAGTCAAGCATCTGGTCTACGCCTCATCCAGTTCGGTGTATGGCGCTAACAGTTCCGTCCCATTTTCGGAGCATCACTCTGTCGATCACCCTGTATCTCTGTATGCTGCCACCAAAAGATCAAATGAGCTGATGGCCCACACGTACGCTCATCTGTATGGAATGCCGGTAACAGGCCTGCGGTTTTTTACTGTTTACGGACCCTGGGGGAGACCTGACATGGCCTATTTCTCGTTTACCAGGGCAATCCTTGAGGGGCGACCGATCGACATATTCAATCACGGCCGAATGCAGCGTGATTTCACTTATATAGACGACATTATCGAAGGTGTTGTTCGTATCATGGGGCATCCACCCGCGCCGAATCCGCGCTGGAACGCTGAAAACCCCGATCCGGCCACCAGCTCGGCGCCTTATCGGCTCTACAATATCGGCAACAATAATCCAGTCGAGCTGGCCCGCTTCATTGAGGTGCTGGAAGAATGCCTTGCCAAAAAGGCGATCAGAAATTTTCTCCCGCCGCAGCCAGGCGAGGTTCTGGTGACATGCGCCAATGTGGATGACTTATCCGGGGCGGTCGGTTTCAGGCCCTGTACCACCATTGAAAAGGGGCTGGCAAGTTTTACCGGCTGGTACAAAGAACATTACCGGTAGCGGCTCTCATTAATACCGCATTTGCGGTATCAGATGTTGTGGATGAGGTGTGCCTGCAAAGACGCAACAAAACGGTTGCCGATAATAGCAGTGTAATTACAGCTTGTTATGATTTATTTTATTTTGGCACGCAGTCTGCAATAACAAAATCAAACACATTCCCTTTGGAGGTAGTACAAATGAAAAAAGTTCTGTCCACAATCGTAGCCGCCCTCGTAGCTGTTTCCTTCTCCGCAGTTGTTTTCGCTGCTGATGCCGCCAAGCCTGCTGCTGCTCCTGCCGCTCCTGCTGCAAAAGAAGCTGCTGCTCCTGCTGCTGATGCAAAGAAAGACGAGAAGAAACCTGCTAAGAAGAAGAAAAAAGCTGCCAAGAAAGCTGAAGCTGCTCCTGCTGCTGATGCAAAGAAAGAAGCTGCTCCTGCCGCTCCTGCTGCTCCTGCTGCTCCTGCCAAGAAGTAATTTTTCTTCGCAACTGAACAAAAAGAGGCCGCATCGAAAGATGCGGCTTTTTTTGTGTGCCCAAAGGCAGTATAAAGATACCTTCGTTGCTGCTTGAACAGCGTGACTCTGAATACTCTCAGAAAGGTTCATCGAACTATGGCTGATAAAATCATACGCGCCTTGTGTCTTTCCGGCGGCATCAGGATTCTGGCTTGCAGCGCCGCAAACCTGGCCCGTGACGTATCTGCCCTGCAACAACCCTCCGCGACAGCCGGGATCGCCCTGGCCCGTGGGCTGGCCGGAGGCGCGCTGATGGGGGCACTGATGAAATCCGGTCAGCGGATCGCTCTCAAGTTCGAGGGTAACGGTCCGCTTGGCAAGTTGATTGTCGAGGCTGACAGCGACGGGGCTGTCTGCGGATGCCTGGGAAACCCCGCTGCTGAAGCCGAGCCGCTGGATGGTAAATGGAATGTGGCGGGCTTGATCGGCAGGGCCGGATTCCTGACCGTCTCCAAGGACATCGGGGTTGGTGGCGAACCATATCATGGCATGGTGCAGCTGGTCAGCAGCGAGGTCGGAGACGATCTGGCATACTATCTGACGGAGTCTGACCAGATCCCCTCAGCGGTAGGTCTGACCGCCGCTCTGGACCAGAATGGCCGGATAACGGTATGCGGCGGGTTTCTGGTGCAGGCCTTGCCTAAAGCCGACGATGCCGAATTGGAAAAGATCATGGAGCGGATAACCAAACTCCCGCCACTCCCGGAACTGCTGAACGAGGGTGGGCCGGAGAGGGTGCTGCAGGAACTCTTCGGCGATATACCGTTCACGCTCCTTGAAACCCATGAGCTCTTTTTTCATTGCGGATGCAGCCGTGAGAAGGTAGAGCGGGCCTTGATCACGCTGGGAGCCGCAGAGTTGGGAGACATGCGGGCCAGGGATGAGGGCGCCTCGATAACGTGCGAATTTTGCCGCAAATCGTACCACTTTGACGCCGAAGAGCTTGAACAATTAATTTCAAAAAACGCGACCAGTTGAAATGCCCACCATTTTGTTGACGATAGCATACGACGGCACGAACTATTCCGGCTGGCAGGTACAACCTAACGGACTGGCGGTCCAGCAGGTCGTAGAGGATGCGCTCCGGCAGCTTTTAGGTGAGCGGGTGCAGCTGCGTTCATCAGGGCGCACTGATGCCGGTGTGCATGCCAGGGCCATGCCTGCTGCTTTCACGACCAGGCGTGACCTGCCTCTGCGCGCTTTTGTGGAGGGAGTCAACCGCTATCTTCCGGATGACATAGCCATACAGGATGCCTGCCAGGTTGCGGCTGATTTCAGGCCGATCGGTGACGCCCTCTCCAAGCACTACCGCTATACCATTCTCAACTCGGTAGTTCGCTCACCACTGGACAGGCTTTACAGCTGGCAGGTGCGTGAAGCGCTGGATATCCCGGCAATGGCGGCGGCAGCCAGGCATTTTATCGGGAAGCACGACTTCGCCGCTTTCAGGGCTTCCAACTGCGTGGCCAGAACCACCATCCGCAAGGTTGATGCGGTTGATGTAAGCCTAAAGGATGGATTCGTCATTATTGATGTAGTCGGTGAAGGGTTTCTCAAATACATGGTGAGGGTCATGGCCGGCACTCTGGTAGATATCGGCAGGGGCCGGTTTGAACCTGATCATGTTTGCCGGCTTCTGGAAAACCGTGACAGAAAAAAGGCCGGAGTTACGGCTCCGGCCTGTGGATTATGCTTGATGAAGGTATATTATCCGGAGCCTGACAGCGGAACAGAGCAGCTTATTTTTCTGCCAGCAGACGTTTTAGCAGCTTTTCCAGCGAGCGACCCATCTCGTTAGAATAACCCCGATAGATCTCTGCAACCTTCCCTTTTTTGTCAATCACGATCATGACCGGAACCGAGCGGACTCCGAAGTCCGCAGTTACTGTATCGTCCGCCAGCGCCAGAGGGTAACGGATGCCGTATTCCCCGGCAAAAGCCTTGACCACTCCCGCTCCATCCACATCGGCACTCAGCCCCAGAACCTGCAACCCCTGGCCGCCATACTTGCGGCTCATCTCCACCAGGTGCGGTATCGACTGCCGGCAGGGCTGGCACCATGTGGCAAAAAAATCAAGCAGCAGCACCTGTCCTCGATAGCTGTCCAGTGTGATCGATTGTCCTGTGATGGCGGTAACCTTGAAGGCGGGAGCCGTCTGACCAGGTTTGGGGGCAGCTTCAGCAGGAGTTGTCAAGAAAAGAGCGACCGCTGCAAGAGCCGACAGAAGTGTCAGGATAACAGTTTTTGCGGAGTACATTCCCCTAGAGTGCCTTGGCGATCAGGGCATCCATCTGTGACTTGGGCACGGCCCCAACGACCTGATCAACCACCACGCCCCCCTTGAAGAGGATAATGGTAGGGATGCCGCGCACACCATATTTGGCAGGTGTGGCCTGGTTTTCATCGACATTGACCTTGCCGACCTTGACCTTGCCGGTATATTCGTCGGCTACGGCATCTACCAGAGGTGCGATAGCCTTGCAGGGGGCGCACCAGGTTGCCCAGAAATCAACAAGAACCGGGATATCGGACTGCAGGACATCTCGATCGAAATTTGCATCCGTAAATGCTGCCACGTTTTCGCTGGCCATCTGTATTTCTCCTTTTGAACCATAAATTGTCTGTGGATGATATACAAGACGATGAAAAAATCAAGAGCAAACTCCTCATCTCCGAATTCGTTGAAATGGAGCTGACAAGAGCGTATGCTTCCGATCTACCAACACCTTAAAATCCGGAGAAACGGTGCTTCTTACTATTGACATGTCAGGAAAAAAAGCCGTCGTAATAGGCGGCGGCAAGGTGGCCTGGCGCAAGATCAGGTCGCTGCTGGCGAGTGGAACGCAGGTGTCCGTTGTTGCTCCGTCTGTTTTGGAGGAGATCAGTCAACTTGCGCAGACCGGCAGAATTCAGCTGCGTCAGGGCAATTATCAGGCGGCTGATCTGGCGGGGATGTTTCTGGTGGTTGCCGCTACCGATGACAGCAGAGTAAACCGGCAGATCGCTCTTGATGCCGGCTCGCAGGGTATAATGGCCTGTGTTGCAGATGATCCTCAACTCGGCAACTGCAGCTTTCCTGCGTTACTCAGCCGTGGAAACCTTGAAATCGGCGTTTCCACCGGCGGATGCTGTCCGGCTCTGGCAGCAGAGATCCGTGATCTTATCGGGCTCGTGATTACCGATGAATATGGCGCAGTTCTGGACCAGCTGGCAAAAGAGAGAGAAAAGCTGTTGACGGAAGGGAACCCCAGCACTTACAATAAGCAGGTTTTACGCCCGCTTGCCCGGCGTCTGCTCGCCGAGCTTACTGAAAGCAAGGAATCATCGACATGACACACCTGTTTTTCTTTTTGACCGTGGCTTTATACGGCTGTGCGACCGTCGCATACCTTGTCTGTCTGGTGCGCACGTCAGCGCTGCTGGCAAACTGGGCAGGCCGCATACTGACTATGGGGTGTACCGCTCACCTGCTTTCTACAATCCACCTTGCCAGCAAGATGAGCTACTTGCCGCTCACCAATATGCAGGAATCATTGTCTTTTTTCAGCCTTGCCATAGTTGTCGGCTTTATTTTTTTCGAGCGCAGGTACAAAGTCTCTGCGATCGGTTCTTTCATCGTCCCGGTTGCGCTGTTGATGCTGATCGCTTCCAGTTCCCTGCACGCCGAGGCCCGCCAGCTTCCGCCCGTTCTGCAGAGTAACTGGTTCTGGATTCACGCGCTACTGGCTTTTGCCAGTTATGCCTGTTTCGCCATCGCAGCCGCTGTTGCGATAGTCTATCTGATCCAGCGTTATTTTCTGAAAACCAGGCATTTCGGGGCGCTGTTCCAGAAGCTTCCCTCACTTGAAACAATGGACGAAATAAGTTACCGCTGCCTGACGGTCGGCTTTCCTCTGCTGAC
>JACRCG010000142.1 GCA_016219145.1 Deltaproteobacteria bacterium
AAAAACAGGTCTAATTATTCCTGCTATGGCTTCCTGTAAACCATCTCCCTGAGGACAGCCGGGTTTTCAGAATACTTGAGACCTTCCTCGATATCGACCTCACCTTTTCGCACCAGGTTCTTCAGTGAAATATCGATCGGGTGGTATTCCTCAGCCGAATATTGGAAAATTGACCTGATCTGGTGTGTTTTTGAATCCCGGATCAGGTTTCTGACCCTGTTGGAATTGGCCAGCTTTTCGTATGCCAGGGACCTGCCCTCGCCGTTCTTCCTCGGGATCAGCCTCTGATTTATGATCACCAGCAACACCTCCGCCAGCTGCATCCTGATCTGCTGCTGCTTTTCTGGTGGAAAAATCTCGATGATCCGCTCTATTGCCGACGTGCTCGAATTGGCGTGCATGGTGCTGATGACCAGGTGCCCGGTCCCGGCGGCCTGCACCGCGATCGCAAAGCTTTCCGGATCGCGCATTTCACCGATCACGATAACATCCGGGGCCTGGCGGAATATATGGTTCAGTCCCTCCCGGAACGAGGGGGTATCCTTGCCGACCTCACGCTGGTTTATGTTGCACATCTTGTGCTTGTGCAGGAACTCGATCGGATCCTCGATCGTGATGATGTTGCACTTCCTCTTCGAATTTATCAGGTTCACCAGCGCCGCCAGCGTCGTACTCTTGCCGTGGCCGGTGGGGCCGGTAACCAGTATCAGGCCCTGGGTCGGCATGATGAAATCCTCCAGCCACTCGGGGAGCCCGCAGGATGCCAGCGTCGGTATGTCCTCGACGATGTTGCGGATCGCCAGCGACACCGAACCGCGCTGCCGGTAGGCGTTGATCCGGAAACGTCCCGAGTTCGGGCTGGAGAGGCTGAAGTCCAGTTCCCCCTTCTCCAGGAACTCCTGCCACTGCTGTTCCGTCATCAGTTCCCTTGCGCACAGCTCCACCTCTGCGGGAGTGAGGTCGTCCCCCTGCAGACGTACAATCTCGTTGTTCAGTTTCAGACAGGGCGGAATCCCGGCCGAGATAAGAAGATCCGAGGCATTCCTCTCAATCAGGATCGAGATAAGGGTCTGCAATTCCAGTGTATCCTGGCACTTACCTTCCTGCTGTTCCTTTTCCGCCTCTTCTCCGGAAAAGGTTTCACTCAGCTGTCCGCCCTTCCTCTTGATGTAACGCAAAGCGGCATCCATCTGCGCATGCGGCACTGCAACCGGTTCAATTTTTTTGCCGATGATGAATTCCAGCTCGTTGATCGCCTTGATATTGTTCGGGTCCGCCATTGCAACAAATAGCCCCTTGGTTGACGGAATGATCGGCAGGGCCTGGAATCGCTGCATCTGTTCGAATGTCAGCTTGTTTATTATTGAAGGGCTGATATGAATCCGGAAGAGATCGATCGATGGGGTCTCAAAGTGTCTGCGCAAAAACTCCAGCAGGGTTTCGGTGTTCAGGTAACCGAGCCGCAAAAGCACGGAACCGATCCTCTCGTCGCACTGGCTCTGTCGCTTCAGCGCGATGTTGAGCTGTTCCGGGCTGATGACGCCGGATTCAAGCAGTAGTTGCCCGATCCGCTGCTCCGGGTTATGAACGGTTTTAGACTTCATGAATGCGCTCCTTGAAATTCCAAGCCGACTGAGATTGAAAGTGTCCTTGGCAACTGGCTCATCGAGAGACAACCAGCCGGATCCGGCTTCCGAATACGACTGAGAGAGCAGGTGGACAAAAGTAAATAGTAATTCGAAAATTGTCAATTATTAATGAAGCTTAACAACAAAAAACCGCAGACGCCGGAAAGCACCCCGGCATCGGCGGACAAGAACATGGCCGGCAGGCAACATACATCATGCAGTCGGCAGAACAGACCAATGCACATCTCGGCAGGCGAACTGACAAGCAATTATCCCGACGACTTTTTTTCCAGCGCTTTTTCAATTCGCTCACAGAGCGTTTTCAAGACCTTGATGCGGGCATAGTACTTATCGTTGGCCTCCACCAGCGTCCAGGGTGCGATGTCGGTACTGGTACGGTCGATCATGTCACAGACCGCGACTTCGTATTCATTCCACTTGTCACGGTTGCGCCAGTCCTCGTCGGTGATCTTGAAGCGCTTGAAGCCGATCTTTTCCCGCTCCTTGAAACGCCGCAGCTGTTCATCCTGGCTGATTGAAAGCCAGAACTTCACCACAACGGTACGGTTGCGCACCATCTGCTCCTCGAAATCGTTGATTTCGCCGTAGGCACGCATCCAGTCACCCCGATCGCAATACCCCTCGACCCGTTCCACCAGCACCCGTCCGTACCAGGAGCGGTCGAAGATCGCAAAGCGGCTCTTGCGGGGAATATTGCGCCAGAAGCGCCACATGTAGGGCTGCGCCCGTTCTTCCTCGGTCGGGGCCGCCACCGGGATGACCCGGTACTGCCGCGCATCCAGAGCCTGGATGATGCGGCGGATGCTGCCCCCCTTGCCGGCGGCATCGTTGCCCTCGAATGCCACCACCACCGACAGCTTCTTGAAATCCGGGTGGCGGGTCAGCAGGTTGAGCTTGCCCTGGTATTTTTCCAGTTCACTTTCGAATTCTGATTTTTTGAGGCTTTTGGTCAGATCCAGGGTTTGCAGGATCAGGAGGTTGTCGATGGTGGGCAGGATCGGCGGAATAGGTTCTTCGTGACGGGGAGGGTCGACGGCGTCAAGACGCTGGCGCATCGCGTTGAGGATGGCCTTGCCGATGGTCAGGTAGCGGTAACGCGGATCCGTACCCTCGACGATGGTCCAGGGGGATTCGGCGGTGCTGGTGGTGCGCAGCATCCGCTCGGAGACCTGGCGGAACTTATCGTACAGCTTATAGTGATCCCAATCGGTATCGGTGACCCTCCAGCGGGTCTTGGGATCTTTTTCCAGCAGCTTGAGGCGTTTCTTCTGTTCATCCTTGGAGAGGTGCAGCCAGAACTTGAGTACCAGCGCCCCTTCGTCGCAGAGCATTTTTTCAAAGCGGGCGATCCGCTCCAGGCGCTGGTCCAGCTCGGCGTTCTTGATGGTGCCGTAGACATTCTCCACCAGCGGCCCGGAATACCAGGTGCCGATGAATACGCCGATCTTGCCCTTCGGAGGCAGCACCCGCCAGTAGCGCCACATCTGCGGCCGCTCCAGCTCCTCGTCGGTCAGATCGCGCAGCGCATGGGTCTCCACGTGTCGGGGGTCCATCCATTCGTTGAGCAGGTTGACCGTTTCACCCTTGCCGGCGCAATCGACCCCCGCCACCAGGATGATTACCGGGAACTTCCGGGACTGAAACAGGTCCAGCTGGGCATCCAGCAGCCCCTCACGCAGTTCGGGAATTTCCTTCTTCCAGACTTCCTTGCTGATCTTGTGGCCCAGTTCGGCGGATTCAAACATGATAAAGTCAACCTCCGTATGCGCATCTGATTGCTACGATCAAATACTGTAACAGAAAATGAACATTAATCTATCGCGCTTGGTATCGAA
>JACRCG010000151.1 GCA_016219145.1 Deltaproteobacteria bacterium
GGATGCCGGGGATGGTGTCGAGAATGTCGGCCAGGGTATGGGCGTTCATGGCCGTGATGTCAGCAGCTGTCACAACGGTGACGTTCTCGGCCGTCTGCGAGAGCGGTTTGGGGGCGCGACTGGCGGTTGAGGAAGAGTCCTGCCAGGCGCTGAAAAGGGCCAGGGTGTCGTCATACTCTTCGGCAGCCAGAGCTGTAGCGGGCCGGAGGGCGCTCAGCAGCCAGATGACGAACAACAGCCCGCGCAGGCTATGTATAGTGGATAAATTTAGCATGGTGTTCTATTCTGCGCCGTAGTATACACATTCTTAACGGTTTGTCCACCGTTCATTAAATCTGTAAATCCACAGGCAGAGGAGGTGAGCAGGATGCAGGAGACACATGAAGAGTTGCAGGTGCTGGAAGATGGTCACGATGCGGGTGTAGTACAGGCATGTTGCGGTGCAGCATCAAGCGCCAAGGTCAAGTAGTTGTCCAGGCCGGGAGGGTACAGTTCTCCCGGCTTTTTTCACTTCAGGATACCGATGATACTGTCCCGTTTTCATAAATCATACCCGCTGCCGGACAAGCCGGGGCGGATTTTGCTGATCGCCACCCGGCGCTGCGCAGTGCTGGAACTTTCCGAAAGTTTGTGGTCCAGAGTGCGCTCCGGCGGCGAGCTGACGCAAAAAGAGCGCGAGACCTTTATCCGCCTGGGGGTCCTGGTGGAATCGCACGAGGCCGAACGGGCCGGGATGCTGGCTACTTTTGATAACATCAACGCATCTGCGAAGCGGATCGAGTTGACCGTCACCCTGACCCTGGAGTGCAACCTGGCCTGTCCCTACTGTTTTGAAGATCCTTTCCGGGGGCATCTGAGCATGTCGTCTGAAACCGCTGATCTGCTGCTGGAACGGGTGCGGGAGTATATGGCCAAGGGCCGGGATGTGCTGGTGGACTACTACGGCGGAGAGGCCTTGATGGCGCTGCCGCTGCTGAAATCCAGCGCCGCCCGGATGCAGGCCGCTGCCCTTGAGTTTGGCGTCGTCTTCACTTTCAACGTATTCTCCAATGGCGTCCTGTTGACCCGCAAAGTGGTTGAAGAGCTGCTGCCGCTGGGGTTGACGGCGGTGCGGACAACTCTGGACGGCCCGCCTGACATTCACAACGCCCAGCGTCCGTTTGTTTCCGGCAAGGGGAGTTTCGATATCATCCTGAAAAATCTGCTGGCGGTGCATGATCTGGTCGCACTGGACATTGGCGGCAACTACACCCGAGAAAATTACCGCCGCTTCCCGGAACTGCTGGATATCATGCTGGAGGCCGGGATTGATCCGGCCCGGCTGAAGGCGGTCGGTTTTTCACCGGTCATGCCCAAATCGGACGGCGGCGTGCTGGGGGATCATGCCGCCACCTGCGCCTGCGGCAGCGAACCATGGGTCATTGAAGCCAACCTGTTTCTGCGCGATGAACTCATCCGCCGGGGCTTCCCGGTTTCAAAACTGCAGGCCAGCGCCTGCATGATCGAGTTTGCCAATGATCTGGTGGTGGGGTACGACGGCTCGCTCTACAAATGCCCGGTCTTCATGGGGCAGGAGGAACTGCGGGTGGGGAGTCTGGCGGACGGTGTCGGCGACTACCGGAAATCTCACAATCTGGATCTCTGGAAAAACGAGGAATGCCTGGAGTGCGCCTATCTGCCGCTCTGTTTCGGCGGCTGCCGGTTTTTTCGCAAGCTACAGACCGGCGCGATTGACGGAGTGGATTGCCGACGGGGCATGCTGGATGCTTCTCTGGAGCGGATTGTGCGTCAGGATCTGTCTGTGGGGAAGTGAAGGGTTCAATTTGGAAAAGCACTTGAAACACAGAGCAACAGAGCAACTAAGTAAAAAAACAAAGAATAAAATCCAGCGTTGTCCGTATATGGTCTTTGCATCAGGGATGTTAAGCCCTGTTAGGGGCGTCCGATTGTAGCCGGGGGATTTATCCCCCGGATTGGATGCCATAGTCCCCCACGTCACGTATGTGACGTGATGATATTTTGCCACAATGACCGGGGAATGAATTCCCCGTCTACCATCAATCTGTCGCCATGCGACGTAAGCAAGAACCTACCGGACAACGCTGAATAAAATCATGTTAAAATCAAAAAAGCCGCTCCATTTGGGCCACACCTGTTATTGCTGTAATCTGATTTATTACCCTGTTGCTCAGTTGCTCTGTGTTTTATGAATTGCCGTTTTCAGGTTCAAGGCAGGGCTGTTGCAGACTCTCTTTTATTTGCTGGACGAAACTTTCTTATGATGGCAGTCGTTGCATTCGACCGGGCCCTCGCCGTATAAATCATGGCAGTCCCTGCAATAGGCATGCGCCCAGTCTTTTCCGAAGCCCTTGATCTTGCCCGGGGCGGTGGTGGTGACCGTCTTTCCATCCTCCGTCACCTTCACATTGTCGTGGCAGACGTAGCATTTGCCCACTCGTTCGGTCTGATGCTCCTTGTGATGAAAGATGATTCCGTTCTTGAATTCGATGACGTCGGCAGCAACCGCAGTTGAGGCGATCAGCAGTACTATCAAAGCCTGTTTCTTCAAAATGAACCTCCGGAACATATTGATTCAGAACATTGACTCATGTATGCGTCTG
Source organism: Deltaproteobacteria bacterium (assembly GCA_016219145.1). Taxonomy (GTDB): domain Bacteria; phylum Desulfobacterota; class Desulfuromonadia; order Geobacterales; family Pseudopelobacteraceae; genus JACRCG01. Next base: position 2,622 of record JACRCG010000151.1, read on the forward strand.
TCGCATTTGCCAGTATCATGCCTGAATCAGGGTGTCACGGAAAAATTCAAATTATATTTCGGGCAGTTCGGCTGTTTTGGTGGTTGGACATACCAATTGTCTTGATTATATTGGTATTATGTTGCCGATTAAGAAAAAAATATTGATTAATCTTCCTCAGCTCTGACCCTCCACTGTTGATCAATACTCAAATTATCAGTCCGGAAATTGTTTTACCGCGTACATTATTCTGTATTCACGTTATTTGCCTGACAGGCGCTGACCCTCCGATGAAATTCTTTATCACACCCGCTCGATAATCATCGCAATGCCTTGTCCAACCCCCACACACATGCTGCAGAGCGCATAACGCCCTCCGGTTCTGTGCAGCTGATAAGTTGCAGTGGTTACCAAGCGCGCCCCGCTCATTCCAAGCGGATGTCCCAGCGCGATTGCGCCGCCGTTGGGATTGACATGCGCGGCATCATCCGGAAGACCCAACTGGCGCGTGACGGTCAGTCCCTGTGCGGCAAAGGCCTCGTTAAATTCTATCACGTCCATCTGATCAAGCGTCAGGCCGGCCAGCGCCAAGGCCTTGCGGGTGGCTGGAACCGGGCCGATGCCCATGATGCGCGGCGGCACTCCGGCAGTGGCCATGGCAATTATGCGCGCTTTCGGTTTCAGGCCGAAGCGCTCAACAGCATCCTGCGAAGCGATCAGCAGCGCACAGGCGCCGTCGTTGACACCCGATGCGTTGCCTGCTGTGACGGAGCCGTTCTCCCGGAAGGGGGCCTTCAGTTTTGACAGACCTTCCAGTGTCGTATCCGGCTTGGGGTGCTCATCCCGGTCAACGACGATATCATTGCCCTTGCGCTGCGGAATAACGACCGGCACGATCTCCTCCGCAAATACTCCCGCTGCCATGGCGCGGGCCGCTCTCTGCTGGCTCAGCAGGGCGAAAGCATCCTGGTCGGCCCGTGAAATATTAAACTCTGCCGCCAGATTTTCGGCCGTTTCCGGCATCGAATCGACGCCGTACTGCTTCTTCATCAGGCTGTTGACAAAGCGCCAGCCGATGGTGGAGTCAAACAGCTCCACGTTGCGGGCAAAAGGGGTGGCGCTCTTGTTCATCACATACGGCGCCCGCGACATGCTCTCGACTCCGCCGGCAATAATCAGGTTGGCCTCGCCGGACTTGATGGCGCGCGCTGCCGTTCCGACTGCGTCCAGCCCGGAACCGCACAGACGGTTGATAGTTGCGGCGGCCACATCTATCGGCAGTCCCGACAGCAGCGTTGCCATGCGGGCCACGTTGCGGTTGTCTTCACCGGCCTGGTTGGCGCAGCCCATAAACACCTCGTCCACAGCCTGCCAGTCAACAGATGGATTACGATCTATCAGAGCCTTTATCGGCAATGCCGCCAGATCGTCGGTACGGATACCGGACAGGCTGCCGCCATAACTTCCAATCGGGGTTCGAATTGCGTCGCAGATGTATGCTTCTCGCATAATTTACTCCTGTTTTCAGGTAGGTGAGATTATTCGGTAATCAA
>JACRCG010000140.1 GCA_016219145.1 Deltaproteobacteria bacterium
ACGCCGTTGGAATCGGAGCAGGCTACGCACTTGCCGCCCAGCTGGTGAATTTTCTCGATGGTGTAGATCGCCACGTTTCCGGAGCCGGAAACCAGGCAGGTCTTGCCTTCGAAGCTGTCCTTGCGAGCCTTCAGCATTTCGTTGACGAAGAAGGTGGCGCCGTAGCCGGTGGCTTCGGTGCGGACCAGCGAACCGCCCCAGGTGAGCCCCTTGCCGGTCAGTACGCCCGGCTCGTAACGGTTGGTGATGCGCTTGTACTGGCCGAACATGTAGCCGATCTCGCGGCCGCCAACGCCGATGTCGCCGGCGGGAACATCGGTATGCTCTCCCAGGTGACTGTAGAGCTCAGTCATGAAGCTCTGGCAGAATCTCATGATCTCGTCGTCGGACTTGCCCTTGGGATCAAAGTCGGAGCCGCCTTTGCCGCCACCGATCGGCAGACCGGTCAGTGAGTTCTTGAAGATCTGTTCGAAGCCGAGGAACTTGATGATGCCGAGGTAGACCGAAGGGTGGAAACGGAGACCGCCCTTGTATGGGCCAAGAGAACTGTTGAATTCGACCCGGAAGCCGCGGTTGATTTGAACTATGCCTTTATCATCCTGCCAGGGCACCCTGAATATGATCTGGCGTTCCGGTTCGCAGATGCGCTCGATGATTTTGCGTTCCAGGTATTCGGGATGTTTGCTCACTACCGGTCCAAGGCACTCCAGTACTTCGAGAACTGCCTGATGAAACTCGGTTTCGCCCGGATTCCGCTTCAGGACTTCCTGATACATTCCTTCGATTTTTTCGTCAACCTTTGCCATGGCGCCTCCTGTAAGATTAAAATTCAGGCAGCTATGAATAATAAATGTGCATGTCCGCCTGATAGTGCCTAATTTGCAAGCAGTATTCATGCCATGGCCGCGTATTTTGTTGCTTAAGCGTAAGTGTAGCTGAAAAACTAGTCACTTATGCTTTGAAGGAGATCGGGTTGCGGCGGTCTGCTCATGGGTTTAGGTCAAATTCAGAGTTGTTGCTGTACACAGCCGTGTAAAATCAGTGTGCACAGGTGGTGGCGGCAGCGTGGCAAATAATCGTGCCTGCTCAGGCGTTTTGCGTAAAATGGGTGTATTCCGTACAAAGCAGTTGACCGGGAGGGTAAAATCGCTACAATACACCCGACAAAGTGCTGCTTTTTGATGCAATCGGACAGCTCCGTTGTCTGTGATAATTGAGGCTATTTATGGTGTCACTAAATTGTTGGATTCTATTTCCAAATCATCGGGTTGTTTGATGTCTGTAAATATTGATGATAACAGCTCCGGTGTTTTTATGGTTTTAACTATGGCTGAAACGGCATGATTAATGCTTAAAATCGGTTAACCAGCGGCAATCCGTTCGAATACCTGATGGCCGCTCTCCGACTCGTATTTCATATTTGCTTCCAGTAGATAGCATTCAGGGTAAATTGAACGGATCGTCCATGCTTCAGTCTCTTGCGCAGTCTGTCAATCGTACTTGCCCGACAAACGGGATCTGAAAATAACACAACTTAAAATTTTGAGGTTTCCATGCTGATTGTCGCCTGTATAAAGCAGGTTCCCGACACGACCCAGGTTCAGATCGACCCGGTCACAAACACTCTGATTCGTGACGGCATCCCTTTTATTGTTAACCCCTACGATACCCATGCTCTTGAAGAGGCTTTGCGCCTGAAGGATCGGTTTGGATGCCGGGTAGCCGCCATTTCTATGGGGCCGCCCAATGCCGAGGCCACTCTCAAAAAGGCTCTGGCGCTGGGGGTCGACCACGCCATTCTTCTTTCCGACCGGGTTTTTGGCGGGGCGGATACCCTGGCTACCAGCAATGTACTGTCTGCTGCCATTCGCAAGCTGCATTCCGACGTGGATGAAGTCGGGCTTGTGCTTTGCGGCAAGCAGACCATAGATGGCGACACCGCCCAGGTCGGCCCGGGCATCGCCAGTCGTCTTGGTTATCAGCAGCTGACCCTGGTTGACAGGATTGTTGATCTTGACTTCTCCGGTAAGATCATCCGGGTCAGCCGTAAGCTGGAGGGACGTCACGAGATTGTAGAGGCGCCTTTGCCTGCCATGCTGACGGTTGTGCGTGAACTGAACCGTCCGCGCTATCCGAAGGTGCCGATGCGGCTGGCGGCTGCCGAGGCTACGGTGGAAGTCTGGAATAACCAGGTTCTCAAGCTGGACGAACAGAAAATCGGTCTTAAGGGGTCTCCTACCTGGGTATCCAAGATATTCTCACCAGATCGGGCCGTGGGTGAAATATTGGGCGACGGCTATTCCGATCCGGAAGGAACCGCTGAAATCCTGATCGAGAAGCTGCTGGCAAAGGACATGCTGCCGATATAAATAAAATAAAAGGGCTTTAAATGACTGATCAGAAACCAAAACTGAAAAAACCGCGTGGAGTCGCCCGTCTGGTGGACGGTAAATGTATTGCCTGCGGTGCCCGTTGCCAGAGCGTCTGCCCGGTTAACTGCGTCGAAATGACCGATAGCGGTGAACCGATAATCGAAGGGGTCAAATGCATTGGCTGCCAGAAATGCGTCAAGATCTGCCCGGCCTCGGCACTGGAGATGTACTTCTCTCCCGAAGAGCTTAAAATACTGGCGGAATTGGCAGCTTCGGCCGCTCCTGTTGAGGAGGAGGTCGATCCTGAAGCTGCGGCACTGGCCAGGAAGCTGGCAGAATACCGCGGGGTCTGGGTTTTTGTGGAACAGACCGAGGGAGAACCGGCCAAAGTCTCATGGGAGCTTTTGGGGGTCGGAGCCGGATTGGCCAGTACCCTGGGAGTCGAACTCTGTGCACTGGTTATCGGTTACGAGGTCGAGACTCTCTGCTCGGAGGCTTTTGCACATGGCGCTTCCAAGGTTTACCTGCTGGACGCACCTGTCTACAGGCATTATCGCACCGAAGCCTATGTCGAGGGTTGCTGCCATCTGATAGAAAAATACAAGCCAGAGGTTATCCTGATGGGCGCTACGGGCATGGGGCGCGATCTGGCGGGAGCGATCGCTACGCGGGTCGCAACCGGACTCACCGCAGACTGCACCGGGCTGGCAATCGACGACAAGCGTAATCTTATGCAGACCCGCCCGGCTTTTGGCGGCAACATCATGGCGACTATCATGTGCGACAAATTCCGGCCGCAGATGGCAACCGTCCGTCCCAACGTGATGCCGATGCCGGAGCGGAAAGAAGGTGCGCAGGGCGTAGTGATCCGGGATCCGTTCGTGGTCCCGGAAGAGAGCGTGCTTACCAAGGTTATTGAAATCATACGTGACGCACACAGCAAGAGTGCCGTGGACATAACCGGGGCCGAGTTCATCATCTCGGGTGGCCGCGGATTGATGGGGCCGGAAAACTTTGCCATGCTGCAGGAACTGGCCGATGAATTGGGCGGTGTGGTCGGCGCCTCCAGAAGCGCTGTAGACGCTGGCTGGATGCCGGGTGACCGTCAGGTCGGCCAGACCGGCAAGACGGTCAGGCCCAAAATATACATTGCCTGTGGCATCTCCGGCGCGATACAGCACCTGGTCGGCATGCAGGACTCGGACATGGTTATCGCGATCAACCGCGACAAGAGTGCTCCGATCTTCGAGGTTGCCACTTACGGTATCGTCGGAGATCTGTTCCAGGTGGTGCCGGCCATTACGAAAAAGATCCGCGAACTGAAACAATCCCGAAAATAAATTCATAAAACATATGCCACAGAGGGCACAAAGGAAAAACATACGATAAATGCTCTGAAAATATCGGTAGAAATTTACTACTGCTGACCATTTTGAGTATCGAAGCTTTTCATGACTTTAATTTACTCTGTGATATCTGTGGCAAATTGAGGTTTTACACATGACACCAAACCCGACCATCTTCACCCCGCTCCTGATAGCTTCCCTGGCAGTCTTTGCCTGGGGGTGCTGGAAAAGGCTCAGTCTGATTTCCCTCGGAAAGCCCGAGAACCGGTTTGATAATATCGGTGCCCGGGTCGGAGAGATGCTGCTGTACGCTTTCGGACAGAAACGTGTGCTGGCCAAACCGTTCGGCATCAACCACTTCATCATTTTCTGGTCGTTCATCATCCTGCTTGTCGCCAATACCGAATTCATTCTGCACGGGGTTTTCCCCTGGATCAGCCTGACTAAATTGCCCGAAGGAATTCTTCTCCCATTGCTGCTGCTGCTGGACATCGTTTCATTGATGGCTCTGGCAGCCGTTGTGGTTGCCGCGGTGCGACGGCTTTTTTCACCCCCATACCCGGAAGCCAGGACAATCGAGGCTTTTTTCATCCTTTCGCTGATCGGCATCCTGATGATGGCCTATTTTGGAATCAATGCCGCAAAAATATCCCGCATGCAGGAGGGGGCGCTGGCCATTGCCAGGACCTGGATGCCGGTCTCCAGCGTTGTTTCCGGCATGTTTGCACCGGAAGCTGGTGCGACGGTCTACTCGCTCTCCTGGTGGGCCCATGCTTTTGCCCTGCTGGCATTCATGTGTTATCTGCCCCACAGCAAGCATATGCATATTCTGACCGCGATCCCCAACTGTTTCTTCCGCAGGCTGGATAGACCAAATACGGTTCCGCGCGAAGAGTTCGCCGTAGGAAATGAGTTCGGTGTTTCGCGGGTGAATCAGTACAGCTGGAAAGACCTGCTGGACTCGTTCTCCTGTACAGAATGCGGGCGCTGCCAGAAGGTCTGCCCGGCCAGTATCACCGGCAAGCCGCTTAATCCGCGTGCGGTGGTTCACGATATCAAGGTTAACCTGCTTGAGAATGCAGCTTCGCTGAAAAAAGGGGAACAACCCGGGCTTCCGTTAATCGGCGGGCAGGGAGAGGGGAGTGTTTCCGAGGAATCGATCTGGGGTTGCACCACCTGTGGGGCCTGTATGGATGCCTGTCCGGTTTTTATCGAGCAGATGCCCAAGATCATCCAGCTGCGCCGTAATCTGGTTGAGAGCGAAGCCAGCTTTCCGGAGGAACTGCTCAACCTGTTCGAGAACATGGAAGGGCGCAGCAACCCCTGGGGCATTGCCCCATCCGAGCGCACCAAGTGGTGCAGCCAGCTGGATGTAAAGCCGTTCGATAAAAATACGACAGAATATCTGTTCTATATCGGTTGTGCCGGCTCCTTCGATTCCCGCAACAAGCATGTCAGCGTTGCCATGGCCCAGCTTCTTGACAGGGCCGGAATCTCCTGGGGCATTCTCGGCAAGGATGAGAAGTGTTGCGGCGATAGTGTCCGGCGCTTGGGAAATGAATATGTGTTCGATAAAATGGCCCGTGAGAATGTGGAAATCTTCCGGGAAAGGGGCGTGCGTAAGGTGATTACCCAGTGTCCGCACTGCTTCTCGACCCTGAAAAACGATTACCGACAGTATGGCCTCGAGCTGGAGGTGATTCACCACAGTGAGCTGCTGCGGAATCTTGTTCAGGATGGCTATCTGAAGCTGAACGGGACCGCCGGCGGGATGGGGGCGATGGTGTTCCATGATTCCTGTTATCTGGGGCGACACAACGATGTCTATGACGCTCCGCGTGAAGCGCTGCAGGCGGCCACGGGGAGTGCGCCGAAGGAGATCGGTCGCAACCACGGCAATGCCTTCTGCTGCGGTGCCGGCGGCGGCAGGATGTGGATGGAGGAGCATAGCGGCGAGCGTATAAATCTGACCAGGGTCAAAGAGGCTCTGGAGGAAAAACCCGATACGATCTGTGTCGCCTGCCCCTACTGCCTGACTATGTTTGAGGATGGTTTGAAGGATGTCAACGCTGGCGGAGTCAAGGTGCTGGATGTGGCTGAGGTGATGGCCGAGGCGGCACTGCGTTGATTTGTTAGTTTCCTCCGCATCAAGCGATGCTTGATGCGGAGGAAAATCTGAACCCGTTTACATTATGCGACAATTGCCGATTCAGTTGCTCAATCGGCATGCGCAGTTTCCTCCTTGACCGGTGCCTGCTGCCGCATCGATCGCATGCGAGTTGCACATCTCCACGCCCTGTTTATTCAGGCTAAAACGTATATAACACCTTCCGTTGCTAAATCTTTTCGATCCGTATGTAATTCACCATTGTTTAGTCTGACCAACAAGCAGTTTGCGGCCGGTTGCTATTTTATGCATCTGTGGCCGGATAAATCTTTTTTTTTGTTTAGCGTTGTGTTATTTAACCAGAACTAAATTTTATTACTCCAATTC
>JACRCG010000150.1 GCA_016219145.1 Deltaproteobacteria bacterium
AGATCATCGAGGAACATATCGTCAACCAGACGGTAATGGAGAAGAGAAAGGCAAAACCTTATTATAATCAGTTCGTCGATGCCCAGATGCGTGTAGTCATGACGGGATGTGGACAGATCGACCCTGATAGCATCGATGCATATATTGAAGAAGATGGCTTTAAAGCTATTGAAAAGTGTATCAAGAGCATGAAGCCGGAAGAGGTAATTGAAGAGGTCAAGAAGTCTGGACTTCGCGGTCGTGGGGGCGGTGGTTTCCCGACCGGTATGAAGTGGTCTTTCTGTAAAGCCTCTCCTGGCCATCACAAGTATCTGATCTGCAACGCTGACGAGGGTGATCCGGGCGCATTCATGGACCGTTCACTGCTGGAGGGCGACCCCTACTGCATCATTGAAGGTATGATGATTGCCGCCTATGCCATCGGCTGCGACTTCGGCTATGTCTACGTTCGTGCCGAGTATCCGCTGGCCGTTCAGCGTCTTCAGCATGCCATTGACGTCTGTTACGAAAAGGGTTACCTGGGCAAGAATATTCAAGGTTGGGGTTTCGACTTCGACATGCGCATCAAGATGGGTGCCGGAGCATTTGTCTGCGGCGAAGAGACCGCCTTGATGGCCTCCATTGAGGGGCATCGCGGCATGAGCCGTCCCCGCCCTCCCTTCCCGGCAGTGCGCGGTCTGTGGGGCAAGCCGACCAACATCAACAACGTCGAAACATTTGGTAACGTCCGCCATATCATCAACAAGGGGGGCGACTGGTACGCCTCGCTCGGTACCGAGACCACCAAAGGCACCAAGATTTTTGCAGTAACTGGCAAGGTCAAGCATACCGGCCTGGTAGAAGTTCCGGCCGGCATGAAGATCCGCGAGGTCATCTACGATGTCTGCGGCGGCATCGCCAACAATCGCAAGTTCAAGGCCGTTCAGGCCGGTGGCCCTTCCGGCGGCTGTATTCCGGCCGAAATTCTGGATACCCCGGTTGACTACGATTCGCTGATCAAAGCCGGCGCAATGATGGGATCCGGCGGTCTGGTCGTCATGGACGAAACCACCTGTATGGTCGACGTTTCCCGCTTCTTCCTCAATTTCACCAGGATGGAGTCTTGCGGCAAGTGCGTTCCCTGCCGTATCGGCCTGAAAGTCATGCTGGATATTCTGGAGCGCATCACTGAGGGTCGTGGCGAGCCAACCGATATCGAGACTCTTCAGGATCTGGGAATTGCCATCAAGAAGGCCTCGCTTTGCGGCCTGGGGCAGACCGCTCCCAATCCGATCCTCTCAACCATCAACTATTTCCGGGATGAGTACGAGGCGCACATCAACAACAAGCGCTGTCCATCCAACTGCTGCAAGGAACTGCTGTTGTGGCAGGTTGTGGATGAAAAGTGTGTCAAGTGCGGTGCTTGCAAGAAGGCTTGTCCGGTTGATGCGATTGTATGGGAAAAGGGCCAGCTGGCCTGGCTTGACAAGGAAAAATGCACCAAGTGCAAATCCTGCTACGACGCCTGTCGTTTCATGGCGCTTGAATAAAATCATCACGCAAACGTTCAAACTTAACGGCACAGAGGTTTTAGATGGTAAATCTTACGATTGACGACAAGCAGGTCACGGCACCTAAAAGTGCGACCATTTATGAAGCGGCCAAGCTGAACGGTGTTAAAATACCGATCCTCTGCCACGATAATAAACTCAAACCATTTGGCGCCTGTCGCATGTGTCTGGTTGAAGTTGAACAGATGAAGGGACGCCAGATTCCGGCCTGCACCACCCCGGTGACGGAGGGAATGATCATCCGCACCTCCACTCCGGATATCGTCAAGGCCCGCAAGATGGTACTGGAACTGCTCCTTCTCAATCACCCGATAGATTGCCCGGTCTGCGACAAGGGTGGGGATTGTGATTTGCAGAACCTGACTTATGAGTACAAGGTCAGCACCAACCGTTTCACTGATGAAAAATTCCACCATGAAATCGATTACAACAATCCGCTGATCGAGCGTGACATGAACCGCTGCGTGCTGTGCGGCAAGTGCGCCCGCATCTGCGACGAGATCGTCTCTTTTGGCGCCCTCACCTTCATAGACCGCGGCATAGAGACAAAGATCGGCTGCGAGTTTGAAGATGCACTCAATTGCGAATTCTGCGGATCGTGTATTTCGGTCTGTCCGGTCGGCTCCCTGCTGGCCCGTCCCTTCAAATTCAAGGCCCGCTTCTGGTCGCTCACCAAGCATAAGTCGGTCTGCGGCTACTGTGGAACAGGCTGTAATCTGACACTGGGTGTCAAGGACAACAAGGTTCTGACAACCCTGTACGATGAGAATCAAGGGTTTCACAAAGGGCAACTCTGTGTGCGCGGACGTTTCGGTTACCAGTTCATCAACAGCGAGAAGCGATTGACTACACCGCTGATCCGCAAAAACGGCGCATTGACCGAAGCGACCTGGGACGAGGCGCTGGAAGTCGTTGCCGGTCGTCTGAAGGGTGGCATCGCTGTTGCCGCACTGGCAACACCCCGTCTTACCAATGAAGAGTTGACCCTGTTCAAAAAGTTGATGCTGGAGAATGTCGGTTCCCGGAATTTCGACCATTCAGCCGGATATGCCCACTCGGCGCTGACGGAGGGCTTTGCCAGAAGTTTCGGAACGGCCGCCTCATCAGCCTCCATACTGGACATTCAAAAGAGTGGACTGCTGCTGGTGATCAAGACCGATGCCTACGAGACACATCCCGTGATCGGCTTTGAGATCAACATGGCGGTCAAAAATAAGGATGTCAAACTAAACATTCTCTCCGACAAGCGCGGTAAACTTTCCAAGCTGCCCGGAGCGAAGACGCTGCTGCACGCGCCCGGCAGCGAAATCGCCGTGCTGAACGCAATGGCCAAGTTAATCCTTGACGACAAACTGGCAGACGGCTCTGCCGCTACAGTTCCCGGTTTTGCTGCGCTGGAGCAGGCACTGGCCGCCTTCACAGCTGACGTTGTCGCTGCGCAGAGCGGGCTGAGCGCTGCTGATATCAAGCAACTTGCAGCTGATTACGCCGCCGCTGACAAGGCTCTGATCCTGTTCCCGAGCGGCCAGGCCTACGCCGGGCACGACGGTGAATTGGCCAGCGCTGTTGCCAATCTTGCCATTCTGACCGGCAAGCTTGACCGGGAAGGGTGCGGCGTACTCTGCATGTCCGAGAAGAACAACAGCCAGGGGGCTGCCGATATGGGCTTCTACGCTCAGGATGGAGGTCTGGACGGGCTTCAGATCATCGATGCCTGCACATCCGGTTCGATCAAGACGCTTATTGTCGCCGGTGAAAATCCGCTGGTCTCCTATCCGAACCGGAGTAAGGTCAAGGCAGCTCTGGATGCTGTTGAGTGCCTGGTCGTTGCCGATCTGTTCCTGACCGAGACCGCTGCCATGGCAGACGTGGTCCTGCCGGTCTGCTCATTTGCCGAGAAGGAAGGCACCTTTACCAGCACGGATCGACGGGTGCAGTATGTCAAACCAGCCATTCGCAAAAACGTTCAGTGCAGGTCCGACTTCGAGGTGTTCTCGACTCTGATAGCCAGACTGGGCGGACAGGCTCCGGCAACTCCTGCCGCCATGTTTAAGGAGATTGCCGCGAATACCCCCGGTTATGACGGAATGAGCTATATAAATCTTGGAGATAGTGGTGCTTTTGCAGCCGTTTCTATCAAGCCGGAATTTGTTGTGCCGAAAGCAGCCGCCATCCCGGCAGAGGCCGGTAAGCTGGCCCTTGTGACCGGCAGCGCCCTCTATCACAGCGGTACTCTCTCACAGTACGGTGAAGGGCCGATGCATGTCTGCCCGGAAAGCTATCTGGAGATGTCGCGCAAGGATGCCGCCAGCTACAAAGTATCTGAAAACGACCTGGTTACTGTAACATCAGCCACCGGCAGCATCAAACTCAAAGCCAGAGTTTCTCCCCGGATGCCGGAAGGGGTGGTATTTGCACCATATCATTTCTCCGCAGCGCCGGTTAACACGATCTGGAGCGGAGCCGCTGTAACCATGGTGTCACTGTCCAAGTAAATTTATTTTCGATTGACGCTTTAATTTTACACTTGCAAGAAAAGAGGTAGCGATGGAATTCATGATATTAGGACTGCCGCTGATGTACTACATCGCAATGGTTGCCAAGGTCCTGGTGGCGTTTGTCTTCGTACTGCTGACCGTGGCGTATGCAACGTATGCCGAGCGCAAGATCATCGGTCATATGCAGGTGCGTCTGGGACCGATGCGGACCGGCTGGCACGGGCTTCTGCAGCCGATCGCCGATGGGGTTAAACTCTTCTTCAAGGAAGAGATCATCCCTTCGCAGGCCAGCACATTTGCTTTCCTGATCGCCCCGCTGATTGCGCTGATACCGGCCTTTATTACCTTTGCCGTTATTCCGTTCGGCGGAACGATTGAGGTAATGGGTTACAAGATACCGCTTCAGATTGCCGCCTACTATGATACTGCAGCCCGTCAGGTCTTCGACGTCAATGTCGGCGTCCTGTATATTCTGGCCATGTCTTCGCTGGGTGTCTACGGCATAGTTCTGGCCGGCTGGGCATCCAACAGCAAATATTCGCTGATGGGCGGACTGCGCGCTTCAGCCCAGATGATTTCCTACGAGCTGTCGGCCGGCTTGGCTATTGTGGCTGTCTTCATGCTTTCCGGCACATTGTCGCTGAACAAGATCGTGGCGCTGCAATCAGGCCTGGGCGGCTTTGAGTGGTATCTTTTCAAGCAGCCGCTGGCCGCTTTCATGTTCTTCATCTGCTCACTGGCAGAAATCAACCGTACTCCCTTTGACCTTCCCGAGGCGGAAACCGAGCTGGTATCCGGCTTCTGTACCGAATATTCATCCATGAAATACGCCATGTTCTTCATGGCAGAGTATGCCAACATGGTCACCGTCTGCGCCTTGACCACCACCTTGTTCCTGGGGGGCTGGAACGGGCCGATGACGGCTGCGATTCCGCTGCTCGGACCGGTTTATTTCATTGCAAAAGTCTATTTCCTGATGTTTGTCTGCATGTGGATCAGAGCAACATTGCCGCGCTACCGCTCTGACCAGCTGATGCATCTGGGATGGAAAGTACTGCTACCGCTTTCCCTTGTAAATATCGTCGTCACCGGCATTATCGGTTACTTCATCAACTAAGGCAGCACCGAGACAAGCAACTTATAAGAACGAGGATGGACACATGAATCCGATTACACCGATTATCAACGGCATGGCAATTACATTGAAGCACATGTTCATGAAGCCGGTAACTTTACAGTATCCGACTGAACGGCCCAAGGTGGCGGCGCGCTTCCGTGGACTGCACGCCCTGAATGTATCGCATAACAAAGCAAAATGCGTGGCTTGCTACCTCTGCCCTACAGTCTGCCCTGCCAAATGCATCACAGTAGAAGCTGGCGAGGACGCCAATCACGACAAGTTTGCAGCAGTATATGAAATCGACATGCTGCGCTGTATCTTCTGCGGTTACTGCGTCGAAGCCTGTCCGGTCGATGCAATCCGTATGACCGGCGAATTTGAACTGGCCAACTACAAGCGCCAGGACTTCATCTACACTAAAGAGCGCCTCTTAGAAAAGAAATAAAGGAGTAGTTCATGCTAGAAATACTTTTCTTCCTGCTTATTACGCTGGTGGCCATTGTATCGGCAATTCTGGTAGTTACCTGCAAGAATCCGATCAACAGTGCTTTGGCTCTTATCATGACTTTCTTCTGCCTGGCAACCTACTATGTCATGCTGGACGCACCTTTCATGGCCGCCGTACAGGTAATGGTCTATGCCGGGGCCATCATGGTTCTGATAGTATTCACCATCATGCTGCTCAATATCAGGGTTGACGCTACCAAGCTGCATTCGCACAGGGTTGTACTGGGCTGTGTAATCGGTTTCTTCACGCTGGTCAACACGGTCTACATGCTGATCAAGAGCCAGGCGGCTGCGCCGACCGGACCTTATAGCGGCGCCATGATCAAGCATATTGGACACACTGAACTGATCGGCAAGGAAATGTTTACCACTTTCCTGCTGCCGTTTGAAATTACCTCGATATTACTGCTGGTTGCCATCGTCGGCGCCGTCATTCTGGCCAAGAAAAAAATATAAGAGGATACCCTAATGGAAACATTGAACAATTATCTGACCGTCAGCGCCATCCTCTTTGCAATCGGCACCATCGGTGTCCTGACCCGCAAGAATGCCATAGTAATTTTCATGTGCATCGAGTTGATGCTGAATGCGGTCAACCTGACCTTTGTCGCTTTCTCCCGCTATCTGGGCAATCTGGACGGGCAGGTGTTCGTTTTCTTCGTCATGACAGTCGCCGCCGCCGAGGCCGCAGTCGGACTGGCACTGATGATCGCCTTCTACAATAACAGGGAGTCGATCGACGTCGAAGACGTCAACATGATGAAGTGGTAGTGCAGATTGTATAATCCATGACGATAACGTTTAACGTTTGCATAAAAGGAGTCTTACATGTTTGACAAGGTATGGCTAATCCCGCTCTTCCCGCTAATCGGATTCCTGATCAACGGATTCTTCGGGAAAAAGATCAAGAATGAGTCGATCATCGGCGGCATCGGTACGCTGGCGATCTTCCTCTCCTTCATCGTGTCGTGCGGAATACTCATGCAGATGATCGGTCTTCCGCCAGAGCAGAGAGTCTTTGAAAAGGTCATGTTCCCCTGGATTCACTCCGGCAGCTTCAAGGCCGACATGGCTTTCCTGGTTGATCCGCTCTCAGTGGTCATGATCATGGTTGTTACCGGAGTCGGCTCGCTGATTCATCTCTATTCAATCGGCTATATGCATGGAGAAGAGGGCTTCTACCGCTTCTTTGCCTATCTGAACCTGTTCTGCATGTCGATGCTGCTGTTGGTGCTGGGCAACAACATGCTGGTAATGTTTATCGGCTGGGAGGGGGTTGGCCTCTGCTCCTACCTGCTGATCGGCTATTATTTCCATAAGAAATCTGCCGGTGATGCCGCCAAGAAAGCTTTTGTCATGAACAGGGTCGGCGATTTCGGCTTTCTTATCGGACTGTTCACACTTTACTGGTGGTTCGGCAGCAACCACAATATCTGGACGATCAATTTCACCGAAATCAAGGCGGCTTCGCACTTGTTGCCCTACGGCGGCGTTGTCACGATCGCCACACTCTGCTTCTTCGTCGGAGCAACCGGCAAGTCGGCTCAGATCCCGCTCTTTACCTGGCTGCCGGACGCCATGGAAGGCCCGACTCCTGTTTCGGCCCTGATCCATGCCGCCACCATGGTTACCGCCGGTGTCTACATGATCGGCCGGATGAGTTTCGTTTTCGCCAAATCCCCAGAAACCATGATGGTGGTCGCTGTTGTCGGTGCCGCCACAGCAATCTTTGCCGCCACGATCGGAACTGCCCAGAACGATATCAAGCGCGTGCTGGCCTATTCCACTGTGTCCCAGCTCGGTTTCATGTTTCTGGCAATGGGGGTCGGGGCTTTTTCAGCCGGCATTTTCCACCTCATGACACACGCCTTCTTCAAGGCCTGTCTGTTTCTTGGTTCTGGTGCTGTGATTCACTCCATGCACCATGCCCTGCATAAGATCCATTCCCACGATGACGCCCAGGACATGCGCAACATGGGCGGGCTTAAGTCTGCCATGCCGATAACATTTTGGACCTTCCTGGTCTCGACAATTGCTATTGCCGGTATTCCCGGTTTCTCCGGATTCTTTTCCAAGGACGAGATCCTCTGGCAGGCCTTTGCCAACCCCTATCACGGCGGCCTTAACATCGTTCTATGGGGTACCGGTGCGATTGCAGCCTGCTTTACCGCCTTTTATATGTTCCGTCTTGTTTTCATGACCTTCTTCGGTGAATGCCGCATCAATGAAAAGGCCAAGAGCCATCTGCACGAGTCGCCACTGACGATAACAATCCCGCTGATGGTACTAGGTTTTCTGGCAGTTGTCGGCGGCTATCTCGGAATGCCGAAGCTGATGGGCATGCTCCCCAACTATTTTGAACATTGGCTGGACCCGGTTTTCGAGCAGGCCAATCATTATGGCGCCAAGTATGCGAATGCCGGCGCGCACCACAGCCATGCCCTTGAATGGGCTCTGATGTTCGGATCGGTGGTGATTGCACTGATCGGCATCGGGATCGCATTTACCATGTACATTAAAAACAACACGTTACCCGGCAAGTTTGTGGCCACATTCCCGGCCCTGCACCGCGCCGTGTTCAATAAATGGTACATTGACGAGATCTATGATTATGTGTTTGTCAATCCCTGCAAGGCGTTTGGTCAATTCCTCTGGAAAGGTTTTGACGTGGTTGTGATTGACGGGGTTGTTAACGGAGTAGCCAGCGTAGTAATGGGTTTCAGCGGCGTTTTCCGCTTCATGCAGTCCGGTTACATCCATAACTATGCCGCTTCGATGGCGCTGGGTGTAGTTGTCATTCTTGGTTATTACCTTTTCAAATAACAAATTATCAGCACTTTGTATAAAGGAGCACGAATTCATGAGTAACGTACTGAGCCTGACGACATTCCTGCCGATACTGGGTGTCCTGCTGCTTCTGTTTATCCCCAAGGAGAGCAAGGGCGTGCTTCGCAATGTGACCCTGGCGGTAACAGTGGTAACCTTTCTGGTTTCGCTGCTGATCCTGTTCGGATTCAAGACCAACGCAGAGTTCCAGTTTGTTGAAAACATGCCCTGGATTGCGGCCGGTCCGTTTGTCATGCGCTACAACATCGGTATCGACGGCATCAGCCTCTGGCTTGTTATTCTGACGACCTTCATCATGCCGATAGCCGTATTATCTACATTCACTGCTGTTGAGGAAAAGGTCAAAGAGTACATGATCTGCCTGCTTCTGCTGGAAACCGGCATGCTGGGCGCTTTTATATCTCTGGACCTGTTCCTGTTCTACATCTTCTGGGAAGTCATGCTGATACCGATGTACTTCATGATCGGCATCTGGGGCGGCAAAAACAAGATCTACGCTGCCGTCAAGTTCTTTATCTACACCATGGTAGGTTCTCTGCTGATGCTGGTAGCTTTGATCTTCCTATACTTCAAGGGGATGCAGGCCGGCATTACCGATTTCAGCCTGCTGCATTTCTTCAACCTTAAACTGGATATTGCGACTCAGATATGGCTGTTCCTGGCCTTTGCATTTGCCTTTGCGATCAAAGTTCCGATGTTTCCGTTGCACACCTGGTTGCCGGATGCCCATACAGAAGCTCCAACTGCCGGTTCCGTAATATTGGCCGCTGTGCTCCTGAAAATGGGTACTTACGGTTATGTTCGTTTTGCAATGCCGCTTATCCCAGAAGCCGCCTACAAGTTTGCCCCGCTGATTGCAACTCTGGCGGTGATAGGTATCATTTACGCCGCTCTGGTAGCCATGGTTCAGGAGGATGTCAAAAAGCTGGTAGCTTACTCGTCGGTGGCCCATCTAGGGTTTGTAATGCTGGGCGTCTTTGCATTCAATGTCGAGGGTATTACCGGCGGCATGTTGCAGATGCTGAATCACGGCGTTTCGACCGGCGCGCTGTTCCTTATCGTCGGCTTCATTTATGAACGCCGTCATACCCGCCTTATTACTGATTTTGGAGGTCTCTCCAAACAGATGCCGATTTTTGCCACGATTTTCATGATAGTTACTTTTTCATCCGTCGGTCTGCCGGGCACAAACGGTTTTGTCGGTGAGTTCCTGATTCTGATCGGCGCTTTCGAGAGTCATCTGCGCTGGTGGACGGTAGTGGCAACCAGTGGCGTCATTCTCTCTGCAGTTTACATGCTGTGGGTTTTCCAGCGTGTCATGTTCGGCGAGCTTGATAACCCCAAAAATCAGAAGCTCAACGATCTGAATGCCCGTGAAATCACAATCATGGTTCCGCTGATAATTCTTGTTTTCGTGATGGGTATCTACCCCAAACCGGTTATAGACAGAATGGATCCGGCCATCAAAAAACTGGTTTCCCAGGTACGTCCGGCAGCGCTTAACGTAAAAGTAATGCCTGCTGCCATGTCGATGCCTGCGGCCGAGATGCCTGCCGGTCATTCCGGCATGCAGCAGATGCCGACCGATAATGCCGGCGCAGGGGCACAAATGCCGGCCGGTCATCCCGGTGGTGATCAGATGCCTGCCGGTCACCCGGGCGGCTCACCAGCTGGTAACCCGCATGCAGCACCGGCTGTCAAGCCGCACTAAACCTGACAATAAAACGAGTCAACCTGACCGGAGGATATTTTAGATGGACAAGATTTTAATTCCAGTCGTCAATATGACGCCGATCCTGCCGGAGATTTTTCTCTCCGTACTGGCCATGGTTCTGCTGCTGGTAAATGTGTTTTCACCCAGCGGCAAGAAGTCTTACCTGGCCTACATCAGCTTTGTTGGTATTCTTGCGACAGCCGTGATTGTCGGGGCAGGGTGGGGCGGCCATATCGAGAGCTTCAGCGGCTCGGTGGTGCTGGATAACTTCGCTACCTTCTTCAAGATGACATTCCTGGTAGCCGCCGGTCTGGCAGTGCTGATATCCGACCAGTACATGGATCGTGAAGGATGCAACCACGGCGAGCTTTACCCGCTGATCCTTTTCACAGTTGTCGGCATGATGCTGATGGCGTCCGGCACTGATCTGATGACCATCTTCCTGGGCCTGGAAGTAATGTCGGTATCACTGTATGTTCTGGCAGGCTTCAACCGAGGCAATACCAAATCAAACGAGGCTGGCCTCAAATATTTTCTGCTGGGAGCATTTTCTACCGGATTTCTGCTCTACGGCATGGCGCTGATCTACGGTGCTACCGGTACGACCCGTATCTACAAGATTGCCGCAATTGTCGGGCAGATGACGGTTCCTTCTGCAAATATACTGCTGCTGGCCGGAATGCTGCTGCTGCTGACCGGGTTTCTGTTCAAGGTTGCCGCAGCACCTTTTCATATGTGGACACCGGATGTCTACGAGGGCGCTCCGACTCCCATGACAGCTTTCATGTCGGCCGGACCAAAAGCCGCCGGTTTTGCGGCTGCTCTGAGGATTCTGCTGGTTGCCCTGCCGACCCTTCAGGTTGAATGGAGCCAGCTGCTCTGGATTATTGCCGTACTGACCATGACGATCGGTAACATTACCGCTTTGCGCCAGGACAACATCAAACGCATGCTGGCATACTCCTCCATAGCCCATGCCGGTTACTGTCTGGTCGGTTTTGCTGCCGGGAACGGAACCGGTACGGCCGGCATCCTGTTTTACATGCTTTCCTACGCCTTCATGAATATCGGCGCCTTTGCCATTGTCATTCTGGTAGCCAAGAAGGGAGAGACCAACGGCAACGTGATGGATTTTGCCGGACTTGGTTTCAAGCGCCCGGTTCTGGCAGTCGCCATGACGGTGTTTCTTTTTTCGTTGGCCGGCATGCCGCCAACGGCCGGATTCATCGGCAAATTCTATCTCTTCTCGGGCGCGATACAGAAGGGGTACATCTGGCTGGCGATCATTGGTGTGCTGAACAGCGCCGCGTCGGTTTATTACTACCTGCGGGTGATGGTCTATATGTATATGAAGGATCCCAAGGAAGAGTTTGATTGGGTTCAGGTTACTACTCCGATTGCCATCGCGCTGCTGATCGCGGTAGCCGGTTCTCTGATTCCCGGCATTGTCCCATCGTTCATTCTTGATTTTGCCCAGCAGGCGGTTCGGCTGATCTAGGCAGACAGTTTCTATATTATCCGTACACATCAAGGGTGGCCTCATATGAGACCACCCTTTTTTTATAATGCCACTGACGGAGACAAACAAGGGATTTTACTGGAGAAGAGCTGCCAAATGGGATACTATCCCACGCTCATGGAGTTATGCTATGAAGCAGCAGGAAATCTGGACCACATTAAAAGTTCTGAACTGGACCAAAGAGTTTCTGGCGGTTAAAGGGGTCGAGAATGCCCGCCTGGAAGCCGAGTGGCTTCTCTGCGCTGCCACCGGCCTGGATCGGGTCGGCCTGTACCTCAATTTCGAAAAGCCGCTGAACGATTCCGAGCTCTCCTCCTTTCGAGCAATGGTTGCTCGCCGGGGCAGGCGGGAACCGCTGCAGCACATACTCGGCACTCAGGAGTTCTGCGGTCTTGAGTTCGAAGTGACGCCGGATATCCTGATACCTCGCCATGACACGGAAACATTGGTAAATGAAGCGGCCTCACGCAAGACCGATGCCCGTACGCTGCTGGACATCGGAACCGGGAGCGGTTGCATAGCAATAGCGCTGGCCAGGCAGCTTCCTGTAGCTGCCGTAACAGCCACTGATATCTCGGCAGCTGCTCTGGCGGTGGCACGTCGCAACGCTGAACGCCATGGCGTTGCGATTGAATTCCTGCAAGGCTCGCTTTTCATGCCGGTCACTGGCCGGCGCTTCGACCTGATAGTTTCAAATCCGCCCTACATTTCTTCTGAAGATATTGCAGGTCTGGAACCGGAGGTGCGGGATTATGACCCTCACAGCGCGCTGGATGGCGGCAGGGACGGTCTGGATGTCTATCGCTTGCTTGTTCCTGATGCCCGTGAATATCTGAATCCCGGCGGCTGTCTGCTGCTGGAGGTCGGAATCGGACAAGCTGACGACATAATCAGGCTGATTCATGAATCCGGCGGTTACGAACAACCATTTACAGCTTCTGACCCCGGCGGCGTTATGAGGGTGGTCGGAGCACAACGAAGGGATAACGCATGAAAACCAAAGAGGCAGAAAAACTGTTGGCTGATGCCGATCTGCTGGTTACTGAAGCAGAGGTGTTGAAGGCGATCGAGCGGCTGGCAGACGAGATCACCGCACAGCTGAAAGAATCCAGCCCGGTCCTGATCTGCGTCATGAACGGCGGACTGATCTTTGCCGGGCAGCTGCTGACCAGGCTGCGTTTCCCGCTTGAGATCGATTATGTCCATGCCACCCGCTACGGCCACGAAATAAACGGCTCCCACCTGCACTGGACCGTCAGACCGCAAATCGACCTGAAGGGCAGGACAGTGCTGCTGCTGGACGATATTCTGGACGAAGGAGTTACTTTAGCAGCTATTGCAGATTACTGCCGCCAGCAGGGTGCGGCGGTGGTGCTTATGGCAGTGCTGGTGGAGAAACTGCATCTGCGCAAGGTGAAACCTGGCATGCATGCCGATTTCAGCGGCATAGAGGTCGGCGACAGATTCCTGTTCGGCTATGGCCTGGATTACAAAGGATACTGGCGCAACGCGCCGGGGATTTATGCAGTGAAGGGGAAATAGGGTACTTAAACCCTGCCCCTTTTTTGCTCCTCCAGATCTTTAAGAAATATTTCATAGCAGACAGGACAGATTCCGTGGCTGAATTCAGCCTCCGAATGGTCCCGTATATACATTTCCATCTGCTCCCAGGAGCCTTTGTCGTCACGTATCTTTTTACAATACGAGCAGATCGGTATAATGCCCCGCAGCACTTTGATTTCTTTCAGTAGTTTCTGCCGCTCGATCGCGTGATTGATGGCCTTCCTTAGTACCGGAAACGATATATCTCCCTTGACAAGATAGTCCTGTGCGCCTTCGTGGATCGCCTGCAATCCCATCTCCTCATCGTTCAGTCCGGTCAGGACGATGACGGGGGTATCGGAGGCAACCGGGATAAATCGCCTGACCGTCTCAAGCCCCTGACTGTCCGGAAGCCCCAGGTCAAGCAGGATGACATCAAAAAAATTATTAACACACGCTTCGACCGCTTTTTCAAAAGTGCCGGCAAACTCCTTACGGTATAAGGTTTCAATTAGTTCTTCTCCGGAGAGCAGCTCTTTAAGCAAAAAGTGATAATCGGGATCATCTTCTACAATCAGCATGGAGATCGTTTTCGGTTCCATAAATACCCCCTAGCGCTGCGCTGGCAGCATGACTATCTGCAGCCAGTATTCGGTGACTTTGTTGACGATCTCAAGCAGCCTGTCGTATGAGACCGGTTTCCGGATATAGGAGTTGACACCCAGTTCATAGCTTTGCAGGATATCCTCCTCTGACTTCGAGGTGGTCAGAATAACAATCGGTATCCTGCGCAGCAAAGGGTTTGACTTGATCTCCCGCAAAGCCTCTCTGCCGTCCATTCTGGGCATGTTGAGGTCAAGCAGGATGATGGCGGGCTCCGGGGCATCCGCCAAGTTACGGTAGTTACCCCGATGGAGGAGGTAGTCCATCAGCTCTTCGCCGTTTTTTACACGATACAGCGTGTTCAGAATGCGTCCTTCCTGAAGCGCTTCCCTGGTCAAAAGGTAATCGTCATCGTCATCTTCGGCCATCAGGATGATGGCTTCTTTTACGTCGGTCATGTCGGTCCCCTTACTGAATTATTAGCCGGCAGCGTCACAATAAAAGTCGCTCCTTGGCCAGGTATGCTCCGTGCCGCAATTGTCCCTTTATGCCGCTCGATAATCTTGCTGCATAACGCCAGGCCTATGCCGGTTCCCTCATATTCGTCCCGGCCGTGCAGCCGCTGAAACAGGGTATATATCCGGTCGAGGTATTTCTCGTCAAAGCCGATGCCGTTGTCTTCTATCGTTATCTCAGCAGAACCGTCTTCCAACGTCCGGCCGCTCACGCGGATCAGTGGCGGAACCTCTTCCTTGCGGAACTTCAAGGCATTGCCGATCAGGTTCTGGAAGAGCTGGGCCATCTGCATTTTGTCAGCCATCACGGATGGAAGCGGCCCGGC
>JACRCG010000139.1 GCA_016219145.1 Deltaproteobacteria bacterium
GTACAATCTTCTGGAATATCTGGCGTTGAACAGCGGCAGGGTAATAAGCAGAACCGAACTCACCGAACATATTTACGATACGGACTTTGACCGCGACAGCAATGTTATCGATGTGTATGTCAGCTATCTCAGGAACAAGATGGATAAGGGGTTTGACCGTCAGATCATTATGACGGTGAGGGGCGCCGGATATATTCTGAAGGGTACGGAATGAACGGGTTGCGAAACTCCATAAAGGGGCGGCTTTTTATCTGGATATTTTCCGTTACCGCACTGTTTCTGGTAGCAGCGGGTTTCGCTATCTACCAGGAGGCAAAGGCAATTGTCTGCGGCACCATTGATATGACACTGCACTCCAAGGCTCAGGTGATCACCGGACTTCTTCATGCCGAGAACGGTGCCATAGAGCTTGAGTTGCAGGAGATTGTTTCGGGTGACTATTCCATTCCACGTTCGGGACATTACTTCAAGGTAATTATGGATGGTACTCTTTTGGCGGCTTCTCCTTCCCTCGTTGATAGCAGTTTCGACTTGACGGGAGGTGCTGCCGGAGAACATGTCTCAAAAACGGCGGAGACTGTTTTTACATCCATCGGCCCGGGAGATGAACCGGTCCGGGTGCTCAAGTACGATATCAGGGCCTATGAAAGAACCTTCGGCATTTTTGTGGCGGAGAGCCTGGATGACAGTCTGGATATGATGCGGAAGTTCAGGCGTTTTCTGCTGATTGTCATTCCGTCCGGTATATTGATTGTTTCATTTATGGCGTTATGGATTGTCCGGCGGTCTCTTGAGCCGATTGCGTTGTTTGCGGGCAGAATCGGGGCTATAACGCATAAAACTCTTGACGAAAGACTCGATTCCGGGACAGAGACCGCTGAACTTGCGGGACTTGCCGACTCTTTCAATGATCTGCTTGACCGGTTGCAAAAGGTGTTTGAGAGCGAGAAGCGGCTTATAGCAGACGCATCTCATGAGCTCAAGACGCCGGTCGCAGTCATCAAGCTGCACTGTGACGTGCTGCTGCTGCAGGAGAGAACTCCAGAGGAGTATGTCAATGCGCTCAGGGAGATCAGATCTGTGACAGTCGGTATCGACACACTGGTAAAAGATCTGCTCCTGCTGTCCCGTCTTGATTCCGGTGTTTTATCGTCCAGCGAATTCGAAGCGGTCTCTCTCAATGGCTGCATACGTAAATCGGCAGCCATGGTACAGCCCTTGGCCGAACAACGATCCATAAGGCTCAATCTGGCCTTTGGCGATGATATCAGCATTAACGGAAACGCTGAAAATCTTGTGGAGGTGTTTCTGAACATTCTGGAAAACGGCATAAAATACAACAAGGACCATGGAGAAGTAGATGTGTCAACTTCCCTGAATGGAACTGATGCGGTTATTGTGATAAGTGACACGGGACCCGGCATTGCCGGAAGGGATCAGGAAAGGATATTTGACCGGTTCTACCGGGCAGACTCGTCACGGAATACCGATGGCACCGGACTCGGTCTGAGTATCGCCCGAACGATTATTGACGCTCATGGCGGCAGTATAACGCTTTTCAGCGAACCGGGACGTGGAAGTTCCTTTACGATTACCTTACGTTCGCTGTGAGGTCTTGAACCGTGAGCTGAAATGTTTTGAAGGAGGCTCGGCTCGTGTCTACTACCGACTCGCATAAAAAAGGCCGGCCATCAATCGACCGGCCTCAGCCCGTGGCTGTTTTCAAGGCAATTGCTATCGGTTATCCAATCCCCATACTTTTTTGTACGCATTCTTGACATTCCCGGACTGTTTTTTAGCCATCGCCAGATCACCCTGCTTCAGTGTTTCAAGATAACCGGCAATTGCCTTGCGCCCGTCGGCAAATGCAGGATCAAAGGCGTTCTTCACCGCTGTGATATCTGACGCATTGGCCATGTCGTCCCATTTAATCAGCAGCCAGGCCGCATAACGCTCATAGACCCGCTGGGCATCTTCTTTCTCTTTTGCGGCAGCGGCATGATCAAGCACAATTTCCATCGCTTTATGAAAATCATTGGCCTTGTCAGACAGTGAGACAATTCCGGATTTCACCCGCATCTCCCACATCAGATAGCGCACCTCTTCCAGAACCGTATGGGCTCGACCGACATTTCCGGATGCAAGATAGCCTGCCGCTTGCCTGCCAACCTCAACCGGACGCTTGATTCTGGCGGAGAAGTCGCTGATTCCGACTGTAATGCTTTTAGCGCGCTAATAAAGATTGTCAAGCAAGGTCCGTACCTTTTTTAGACATGTCTTGACGGGACAGCGATCTATCGATATAACTCCTTTCACCATGAAACATCTCGCCCAAGCCCTCAAAGCCCTCTCCGACCCGATCCGCCTGCGCATCATTTTACTTCTTCAAGCCGAAGGTGAACTGTGCGTCTGTGACCTGATGGCGGTGCTGGGGTTGCCCCAGTCGACCGTGTCGCGCCATCTGGCCTACCTCAAGCGCAGCTGCTGGGTCGATACCCGCCGTCAGGGGCTCTGGATGCACTACACTCTCAGTCGGGAGAGCTGTGCCATCTGCAAGGAACTGCTTCATATACTCAAATTGCACGCCTGCAGTCTGCCCGAGGCGACATCCGACCACTCCGCACTGGCCGCCTTTCTGAAAAAGAAACCCACCGGCTGCTCCTGATATTATTGTGTTACCATCTCTTCTGTTGACATTAGTATGCAAAAAAGTAATACTTGCCGTATGATTATTTAGTGGGGGTTTTTTATGTACACCAGTAATGAGGTTGACCGTGTTACTATTTCTATTCCCCATTCCCTTGCGCTTCAGTCAGAAGCCGTGCGGGGTGAGCTTAAAATTTCCCGGTCTGAACTGTTTCGATTAGCCTTGGAACGATTCATTCAAGAGCAGAATAACTCTCGACTTGCCACCATTGCTGCTGAAATGGTGGAGGAGTATCGGGGTAACAGCGAACTGACTGTCCTTACAGTGCTTGATGGAGAGGATTTCGCGTGAAACGGAATGAAATCTGGTTAGTCAACCTTGACCCCACTATTGGTGCAGAAATCCGCAAAACCCGACCTTGTGTCATTATCAGTAATGATGCGGTTGGCGTGCTTCCGCTCAAGGTGATTGCCCCACTGACCGACTTCAAGGAACGCTATCGGGCAGTTCCATGGATGGTAGTTGTTGAACCGGATGCGGATAACAATCTGACAAAACCATCGGTAGTGGATCTGTTTCAGGTACGATGCCTGTCCGAAGAACGCCTGATCCGCAAAACCGGCAAGCTTTCCATCCAACCGCAAATTTCAATGAGCAAAGCGCTCAAGGTAGTTTTCGGCCTGTCCTGACACTCCGCCAAATTATTGCTTGATATATCCGCAAAGGCGGATATACTCTGTTGCATGAAAAAACAAATCCTTTTCCTTTGTACGCACAACTCATGTCGTTCCCAGATGGCCGAAGCATTGGCCAACCACTTCCTGGGCAACCGCTGCCAGGCCTTTTCCGCCGGAACCGAGTCCACACGGGTTAACCCGATGGCAGCCCTGGTACTGTCGGAACTCGGCATCGACACATCGCTCCTGCGCTCGAAGACAATTGATGAATTTTCCGGTCAGAGCTTTGATCATGTGGTCACCCTCTGCGGAGATGCCAATGAGAAATGCCCGCTTTTTTTCGGGGGAGTAGAGCGCATTCACCGCGGCTTTGAAGATCCCTCACGGCTTAGTGGCAGCGAAGAAGAAGTCCTGCCCGAATTTCGGCGGGTACGAGACGAAATCAAAGACTGGATCATTGACTATTTTGGAGGTACTCCATGAGTGAACATCTTTCCCGCAAGCTATCCTTCCTCGACCGCTGGCTGACCCTGTGGATTTTCGCCGCCATGGCGCTGGGGGTTGGACTGGGCTACTTCGTTCCCGGTACGGAAGGGTTTATAAATTCATTTCAAGTCGGCGCCACCAATATACCAATTGCTGTCGGCCTGATTTTGATGATGTATCCACCCTTTGCCAAGGTGAAATACGAGGATATGCCGGAGGTCTTTCAGAACAGAAAAATTCTGGGGCTTTCACTGATACAGAACTGGGTTATCGGACCGGTGCTGATGTTTGCGCTGGCTGCGCTGCTGCTGCCGGACAAGCCGGAATATCTGGTGGGATTGATCATGATCGGTCTGGCGCGCTGCATCGCCATGGTGATCGTCTGGAATGAGCTGGCCAAAGGGAACACCGAGTATGCCGCCGGACTGGTGGCTTTCAACAGCATTTTTCAGGTGCTTTTCTACCGCGTCTACGCCTGGCTTTTCATCTCGGTGCTCCCGCCGCTGGTCGGCCTCAAAGGGATGGCGGTGGATGTCAGTATCCGCCAGATTGCCGAGAGCGTCTTTATCTATCTGGGCATCCCCTGTATCGCCGGGGCCTTGACCCGCCTGGCGGGCGTCAGAATCATGGGCAAGGAGCGCTATCATCGTGAGTTCGTGCCGAAAATCAGCCCGCTGACTCTGATTGCCCTGCTGTTCACCATTGTGGTCATGTTCAGCCTGAAGGGGAACCTGATCGTGCAACTGCCGCTGGATGTAGTCAGGATTGCCATTCCGCTGCTGATCTACTTCATCGTGATGTTCCTGGTCTCGTTCTGGATGGGTAAAAAGATGGGGGCCGACTACTCGAAAACCACCACACTGGCTTTTACGGCCGCCAGCAATAATTTCGAACTGGCCATTGCCGTGGCTGTGGCTGTTTTCGGGATCAACTCCGGCGCCGCTTTCGCTGCGGTCATAGGTCCGCTGGTGGAGGTTCCGGTCATGATCGCCTTGGTGAATGTAGCTTTTTGGTTTCAGCGCAAATGGTTCAGTGCCTGAGGATGATGTTAGTCAAGGAATCTGGAAAGCCGTACCGCCCCATCCAGACAGAACTCCGTACACACACCGCAGCCGGTGCAGAGAAGTTGATCAAAACCGGGCGGAGCATCCGGCAATCCACTCTTTAAGGCGCCGGTGGGACAGATTGCAACGCACCCTTGGCATCTTGTACAGCATTCACCGAATGAGATAATCGAATCGAACTGTTTCATCGCCGGAACTGCCAATTCCTGTGGCAGTTCGCTTCTGTTTTTGTTCAGTAATACTCTTCTTACCGGCAGATATTTCCTTGCATATTCCGAGCGCTGTTCTGTCTGTTCGCAGGTGGTGGAGAGAATCGCTGCAACGCCCTGAAAGAGTGAACTGCGCAGCGATTTAAAAAAATTGCGGCGATCAAAGGCTTCGCCCTGAAAGCGCAGTTCTGATGCCGATTCTGTCAGGAGCATACGGCAGCCTCCGCTCAACAATCCTGCCTCTGAAAGAGTTGAAACCCGTTGCCGCAGGTGATTGATCATGGCGTTGTTGGTACAGTCAGCACAGTCGGAAAGATTCAGGGTCAACACATCCGGCAAGGATAGGCAGAGAACCAGCAGATGTTCTTCCGAGAGCCCCCCCAGACAGGCGACGGCAGCATTGGAGTTTTCCTTCGTGCGGATACAGCCCAGAAGCGGTTCCGGTACGCGGGATAGTTGCGCCAGGCAGGCGGCAAAATCGCTGCCATGTTCAAGCGCCCCTGCCGGGCAGACAGAAGTGCAGAGCAGGCAGCCGTGGCACTGATCCGGATTGAGAGAAAGACCACCGTCAAGCGTGACAGCTTCATGCGGGCAGATATCGACGCATTGGCGGCAGGAGCTTTCACTGAAGCGCATCCGCAGGCAGCGGGAAACTTGAATCTGAAGATCCTCCCCGCTGCCGGTATCAGTTCTGCCGTCAGCCATTTTTCGCACTTGTCAATGAATTGTAATCAGCATTGATGAAAGCGGCGCTACAGTGCGCTACGGCTTGGTAGAAAGAGGTTTCGCCGTCATTGATGATGGCAGAGGTAAACGGCTCCAGCCACGGCAGCAGGAACCGGCCCAGAAACTCTTTTTGAAGAGACACAATCCGGCCGGTTTCACCCGTATCGCCTGACTGCTCTGCTTCTCGCTGTTTGAAAGCAAGGAATGACATGAACTCCAGTTCAACTGCAAAATGGTCCGGGAGTTCATGGAAGTCTTCGGCCAGCCGCAGTCCGCAGTTGTGGTAGAAGGCCGCAACCCTGGCGGTGGAATCTCCCATGACAGTTTTGGTGTCATCAAGATAGATCGAACCATACGGGGGGGCAACCAGTTGGAAAGGACCGATGAAAAGCCGGGCATGCTCCACCGCTAAATCTTCAAGAGAGCTGTCGCCGACAACAAGGGCCGCATCTGCCGCATGCTGTGCGGCATCCGGCGCAACAGATGCAAGAAGAGTCGCGAGGGTTCCGCAGCAGTTTTCCTCAAGCAGTTCTTTTGATGGCGGGTAATAACAAGCCGCCAGCAGGCGGTAGGCATCTTCACGGGTTGCGGTGATGTTGAGATTTTCGATCATGGAAGTTATCCTTGAAAACGTAGGGGCGACCCGCTGGGTCGCCCGTTTTTGATGCTTCTTGAAATCAAGCGTTATTGCCATATACTGAGGGGCGAGCCAACGGCGTCGCCCCTGCACAACCTCATCAAACCTTATTGCCACCCTTGAAAGCGCGGATATATGCAACGTTCGGCCTGGTTCCCTTCTCTTCCCTGAGACGCATCGGCTTGTACTTCTTCAGCAGTTTGGCCGGCTCGCTGGCAGTATCGTTGACATCGCCGAAGATACGGGCCTTGGCCGGGCAGGCGGCTACGCAGTTTGGCTGCTCACCTATGGCCACGCGGTGAGCACAGAAGATGCACTTCTCAACCACACCCTGTTTGCGGATGCTCTCGTAATCCGGATGGCTGAATTTGTGCTGGTTGGGAATCTGAGCGCCGGCCGCTTTGGCGGTCGCTGCGCCGGAGGCGGTACAGCCCTTGATCATCTCGCTGGTATCACGAGATGCCGCATGGGGCGCTTCTTTACCGATATTGGCGCTGATGACCGAATAGGCCGCCTTGTCCGTAGCTACATCGGTGGCGCTGTAGGGGCAGGCCTTCTGACAACGCCGGCAGCCGATGCAGCGCTCATCATTGTGCATGGTGATGCCGTCGGCGGTTTTGAACATCGCCTTGGGCTGTACCGGGCAGGCCTTTACGCAGGGTGCAGCCGTACAGTGGTTACAAAGCACCGGTATGGCCGTGAAACTCGGATTCGGGAATTTTCCCTCCTCTTTGAAAATAAAATCGGCCCAGTTGAAAGTCTGGCCGTTGGCCCGGGCCTGGGTATTGTTCTCAGTTTTACAAGCCAGAGCGCAGGCGCCGCAGCCGACACATTTTTGAAGGTCAATGACCATTCCATATTGTTTTGCCATTTATTATGTCCCCCCTTTCCTAGGCTTTCTCGATTTTAACGCCGGTGAAACCGCCGTTACGGGCCGTAGCACCGCTCAGACGATCAAAATCGGACGGCATCAGTTCATTGTTGTTCCCGCCACGGGCAGTCTTGCCGTACTCCTTGGCGGCCACGCGCCCATAGGCCCAGTGACCCTGGCCGTAGCATTTGGCCACTGTTCCGGGACGGACACCTTCCCAGAGACGGGCGGTGCAGGTGATCGAGCCATTGGTGGATGTCAGTCTGATCTTGTCGCCATCCTTGATGCCCAGTTTTTTGCCGTCATCCGGGTTGATCTTGGCTACATCGTCCCAACTCTTGTCGCCCACGTCCACTTTCTTGAACTCGTTGTACCAGACCGTGTTGGCAGAGCGCCCTTCGCGGTTCAGGCGTGATTTGTAATCGATGAATGTGAAGGGATACTCCGCCTGACTGCCGTGACGTTTTGGTGACTCGTAATGCGGCACAAACACCAGTTCGCCCTGAGCCTCGTAGCCGCTCACTTTAAGTGTTTCGTCAATACTTGTCTTGTTTTTAACGGCAAAAAGAGTGAGCGTTTTCTTCAGTGTCTCGCTGTAAAACTCGAACTTCTTTGTATCGGTCTTGAACTTGCCCCAATTTTTCTTGTAGGCATACGTTTCAGTGTTGTAAATCCCCTTCTTTTTGAAATCAGCCCAGCCGGTAATCTGATCCCCTTTCATCTTTTCCTTGCCGTCCCAGACTCTCGAGCTGGAGATTTTTGCGGCGATCTCACAGAACTCGGCGGCGTTGGCCGGTTTCTTCTTTGTTTCAGGATCTTCAAAAGAGGCGTAGTAGTCATACAGGTTGGCAAAGCCTTTGGCCTTCAGCTTCTCGGCCAGCAGCCACATTACCTCGGTCTCTTCGGATTTCACGTTCCAGAGGGTTTTTGAGACCGGTTGCTGGATGGAAACATGACCATGCAGGTTGGCCATGTTGGTGATGATGGAAAGCTTCTCTGTCGGAGCAAAGGTGGCGGGCAGCACCACATCGGCAAACTGGGTCATTTCAGATGCGTTGGTGACCATGTGGACAAAAAACGGTACCTTGGCCATGGCCTTGTCCCAACGCTGCGCACCGGTGCAGGAGAAGTTAAAGTTGCTCCAGGTGCTGATGAATATCTGACAGGCGGATGGATCCTTCAATATACCGTCGGCTACTGCGTTGGTAACGACGTTGGCTTTGGCGCTCTCCGTTACCGTGCCGTCCTTTTCTTTCTTTGAATCATAGCCGCCCATGATCGCCGGCATATCCTTGGCCCCACGACCATCAAGCTTCTTCCCTTTGCTCCCTTTCTTGGCAATTTCATCAACGAAAACGTCTTTGATCTCCGGAAATTTATTGGTAGGCGAACTTGATGCCTGGAATACCCCGCCCTCGGTTTCAATAGAACCGAGGATGCCGTTCAGGGCGTAGACAGCCATGGAAGCATAAGTGCCACGCGGAGTCATCCCCACGCCCGGCCCCATCCAGACGGCACAGGCAGAACCGGCTTTGCCCATGGCGCGAGCTACGCGAATGATCTGGTCGACCGGAATCAGGCACTTTTGTGCGGCCCAGGCCGGGGTCTTGTCTTTCAGTTCGATGTTCCACCACTTGATAAGTCCGTGGGTCTGCTTCTCGGCAAAAGAAGCTTCCTCAACTGTAGCGCCGGACTTGAACAGGTTCTTGCCATCCTTGAAATCGCCGACAAACTCTTTGCTCCAATAGCCTTCTGTCAGAAGCACATGAGCAATACCGGCAGCCAGCGCTCCGTCCTCACCCGGTTTAAGCGGCAGCCATTCGTTGGCTTTGGCGGCCGAAGTTGAGAGACGGGGATCAACAGCTATGACGCCGCCCCGGTCGAAGATATCACCGAATTTATTGATGGTATTAGGTACCTGACGATTGGAGGAGAGTGGGTCAGAACCCCAGATAACCAGGCATTTGGTCTTAGCCAGATCATAATCGCGATAGCCGAAGAACCCCTGGGTATAGCCGGGACCCATTTTCTCCGCTTCGGCGCAGATGGCGCTGTGGGAGAAGTAGTTGCCGGTTCCATAAATTTTGGGCAGCGTGCCGTAGAGCAGGTCGGTGGCGGTTGAAGAGTAGCGGCCACGCATGTAGGTAAGTTTTTCAGGATGTCCGGTCTTGCGCAGTTCGATCATCTTGTCGGCCACCAGATCCAGGGCTTCATCCCAGGAAATGGGCACGAATTTGGGATCGATGCCGCGACCCTTTTCCGGATTGGTGCGCTTCATAGGCACCTTGATCCGGTCCGGATCGTAGGTCTGCTGGATCATAAGGTGACCGCGAGGACAGCAGTAGCCGTTGTTGGCCCTGGATAGCTGGTTACCGCGCACCTTGACGATTCGTCCTTCCTGGACGAAAAATTCCACCGGACACCAGGCGGTACACCCCTGACAGGTGGATGGGATCCATTCCCCTTTCGCGGCTTCACCAGCTTTAGGCAAGTGATGGTCCGCAAAAGCGTTCAGTCTGGGCAGTCCGATGGTTGCCACGGCTCCGGCCGCAGCGGTAAGCTTGAGAAAATCGCGACGTTTGATTTCCATGTACGTTCCTCCTATTTTTTATGGCACTTGGCGCAATCGCCTTTTACCGAGAATGCTTTTTTGCCGTCGTGACAAGCGCCGCAGGATTTGCCTTTCTGCATCTGCTTCATGCCGGCCGCTTTGTGCTGACTCTTGCTCAGATAAAGCTTGTCGTGACAATCGGTGCATGCCAGGCTCATTCCGGCCACATGAGCATCGTGACTGAACACAACGTCGCCCCCCTTGTTCTTCAGGGTGATGTCGCCTCCGCCGACGGCTGCCAGGGCGCTGCCGGTCCCCATAAGTACGATACAGGCGGTTATTGCTACGATTTTTTTCATGCGTCTGATCTCCTCTCTTGGCGTGTTGTCAAATTGTAGCAGACATCCTGATCGTGGCAAGCTGCTGCAAAAAAAATATTGTTACTTTTTGGTGACATGGCAGTCATTACACCCTGGGTGATTCCGCCGGCAAATCTTCACGAAGCTTCTCCCACAGCGATTTTCTTGACAGGCTGAGAATCTCTGCGGCACGGCTCTTGCGGCCTCCTGTGGACTCAAGAACACGCTCTATATAACGCCTCTCAAACTCGGCTACCGCCTCCTTGAGCGGCATACCTACCGATATCTTCTCAAAGATCGTGCCAAGATGCCGGTCACCGGAAACAACGCTTGGGATGTGCCGCCGCAGGATCTGCTGGGCGGGGTAGAACAGCGAAAGCTGCTCGACCAGATTGGAAAGCTCGCGGACATTGCCGGGCCAGGGGAGCAAAACCAGGCTTTCCAGTGCACCTGGCGTCAGGCTGATTTGAGATGATCTGTCCTTTGCGAAGCGTTCGATAAAGTGTGCCAGCAGCAGCGGGATGTCTTCGCGGCGCTCTCGCAGGGGCGGGATGTGAAGAGATATCACATTGATGCGGTAGTAAAGATCCTGCCGGAATTCGTTTGCAGCCATCATGGCGCCCAGGTCGCGATTGGTCGCACAGATCAGCCGGAAATCCAGCTCCAGGTACGCACTGCTTCCGACTCTTGCAGAACGCCGCTCTCCCAAAACCCGCAGAAGCTTGGCCTGAACCGCCGGGCTCAGCTCTCCGACTTCGTCCAGAAAAAGAGTTCCTCCGCAGGCCGTTTCAAGGTATCCGGGCCGGCTCCGGTCGGCCCCGGTATAGGCGCCTTTCTCCACTCCGAACAATTCGGATTCGATCAGTGTCTCAGGGATGGCGGCGCAGTTGACACGCACCAGCGGCCCGCCGCTGCGGCTGCTCATGGCGTGGATCGCCTCTGCCAGCAGATCCTTGCCGGTGCCGCTCTCACCGAGAAGCAGTATGCTGGCCTCACTGGCCGCTGCGACCGCGACGGTGTCCAGCACGCCCCGCATGGCCGGTGAACGGGTGATAATTCTGGCCCGCAGATCGGATGCGCCGGTCAGGTCAGCCAGCTGTTTTTCAAGACAGCGGAACTCCAGCAGCCTTTCCAGTTTCATCAGCAGGACATCGACCGGAAAAGGTTTGGTGATAAAGTCGAAAGCCCCCATCTTCATGGCCCTGACCGCCATCTCCACCGTGGCCTGTCCTGTCATCACCAGGGCATGGCATCCTGGCCGGGCAGTCAGTATTTCGTGCAATATATCAAGGCCGTCCGCATCCGGCAGCCTGACATCCTGCAGCACCAAATCGAAATACTCGTCACAGCAGGCCGAGAGGGCCTCCGCTCCGCTGGTCACAAGGCGTGTACGATAGCCCTTTCTGCAAAGAGCTTCATTTAATGCCTCGCCCAGCAGCAAATCATCTTCGACCAGCAGAAGCTTGATGTCCATCACTTGTTACCTCGCAGTGGAAGGATCGGGATGCTGACTGTAAACGTAGTATCGCCGGGACTACTTGTGAATTCCACCGCACCACCGTGCATTTCAACGATACTCTTGCAGATTGCCAGTCCTATTCCAGTTCCTTCACCAGCCGGTTTGGTTGAGCAGAAAATTTCAAAAATGTGATCCCGCAACTCGTCCGGTATGCCGCTGCCCTGATCATGGACCGAAAGCAGATAGGAATTATTTTGAAACGCAGCCGTCAACTGCACCGTACCCCGCTCCGGCGAAGCATCGGCGGCATTGATCAACAGATTGAGTATCACCTGGTGAATTTTGCCTTTGTCGAGATACAGCGCAACCGGTGGTGAACAGAGATCCTGAGCGATAAACCGTATCGGCCTGTTTTTTAAAGTCATCCGCCCGAATTCCCTGAATTCCTCAAAGAAAGAGCTGCTGGCAATCGGCTGTATCTCCAGTGCCCCGGCGCGACTGAAATCACTTAACTGCCGCACGATTCGCTCGATACGTTCGGCACCCAGCTTGAGAATCTCCAGGTTGCGATTCGGGCCTTCGCTGTCCTGCTCAAGGTTGTGAATGCATGTGACGATTGTGGCCAACGGATTGTTGACTTCGTGGGCCACGCCGGCCACGATCTTGCCGATCGAGGCCAATTTCTCGCTCTGGATGAGATGGGTAACAGCGCGTTCCCGCTCGGTCTCACTACGTCGCAACCGCTCCAGCATCTGCCGGAAGTTCTCCTGAAGAACGCCGATCTCATCCGCCCTGCGAGGTGGCAGCTCGACAGCCAGATTTTCTGTGGACACTGCAGACATTAATGCTGCCAGCCGCCGCAGAGGGCGGGCCATATTCAGGCCGATCAAATAAGAAAGCAGGGTGCCAAACAGGAAAAACATCGAGGCCGCGCCAACGATGCGCCTGGCAAGCGCGTGCAGTTCCTCCTCCAGAGGAACAGTAGAAACTGCCACCCGCAGCGTCCCCCAGCTTTTGCCGTAAATATGGAGCGGCATGGCCATATCCAGAAGGGCTGGAGTCGAACCGGTCGCCGGCTTGAGAACACTGATGTAGCGACCCTCCGAGAGGGCGCGGCCGGTGAGAGGATCGTCGTAGGTCTTGCCGTATTCCGAATAGTTGTTATGGGCCAACACCTTGCCATTACGGTCGCTCACATAGGCGTGGACAACCGGAAAGCTGGTGTTGTTCATGATCTCTTCGATGAAGTTGTCCAGCAGCCCCCCTTCCTCGATGACCCCCATCTCTTCATACAGCAGGGCATTGATGATCGGCGACGACAGCGACGCCACCATCTGCCTCCCTTCGCCCTCCAGCCCTTCAAAAAGCAGATGTTGTTCGTTCTTCCAGGACCACCATCCCCACAGGGTTGATGAAACCGCCACCAGCAGCATGGCCAGCAGTACGAACTGGGTCTTTATGCTGACAAAAAATCGCGGCGTCATTTGTGACACCCGATCCCGCAGCCGAGCGGAATGTTCTTGATCATACGGAAAATGCCCTGATAATCGTTCTTAGTAGCGGGCGCAAAGCCGTGGCGGAATTCGTCGTCCCAGGTCTGCATCATTTTCTGGTGAGCCGGATTGGCGCGATCAAGCTTCATGAGCGCAACGGTCAATGTCTTGACTACGTCGGGAGGCGTGTCTGTCCTGACCACCAGAGGCACCGCTGGAATCGGGGCCGACCAGGCCAGAATCCTCAGCCCGTGCGACTTGTATTTCTGTGCCACGACATCCTTGACCGCCCCGGCGTCAAACTGCCCTTTGAGAATGGACTTGGCCACCGCATCGTGATGCTGCAGATTTTCCCACCGTTTCAGATCCTGAATGTGAACACCGTTGTCCCACAGCATATAACGCGGGATCAGATTGCCGGAGGTGGAATGGGGTGAGCCGAAGGCCATGGTTCTGCCGCGCAGCTCCTTTATACTGTTGAGGGGTGAATCGGCACGGACGATGATTGCGCTGCGATAGAAAGGGGTGCCGTCCCCGTTGAGTGGTTTGAGGATTGGAACAGCCTGATAGGCGAGATTGGCTTCTGCAAAGGTCACGTCACCCAGCGAGCTGACCTGGGTCACACCCTGTTTCAGAAAGCGGACCGCCTCGGGATAATCCTTACTGATCTTCAGTTCAAAGCGGTAGGGGGTTTCAGCGGTCAGGTAATCCATAATCGGCTGGTAGCGTTTGTACATGACCAGTGGATTGTAGCGAGGTATGACACCGAAGCGGACGACCGGTTTGTCGGCTGCCGTCGCCGGGAGTTGCATGATGAGAAGCAAGAGGCCGACAAGAAGTGTAATACGCTTCATAGCATGGAAGCCTTGATCGATTAATATCATGGATCAGGCCCCTGGTTTTTTTTGTGTTCAGCATCAATGCCGGCCGGCTCACCTTCAGCCGCTTTTTTGAAACCACGGATCGCCCCGCCTAAAGCGGAACCAAGCTGGGGCAGTTTGCGCGGACCTGCAATCACCATCAGGATTACGAGAATAATCATCAACTCCGGCATGCCGAGACCAAACATGATATTTCTCCTTGTAGTGTGATTAGCACAATTATGTTACCAATTCGTAACATTTCAAGCTATAAAGCGCGGCAATTGATAGTTTCAGGCAGTATCCTCCACCTGAGCAACTGCATCAGCAAGTTACCTGCCATATCCGTGATTTGTAATCAAGCAGAACGGAGAGTCTTGTGATAGCCGTGAGGATTAAGGCGACGCAGGCTTGCAGGAACTCAAGGTGCAGAGCCGAAGAGGTGGTCGTGTAGCACCGCTATGCAGAATTGGAATTACGACTTGAACCTGCGGGCCAGGTCGTTGTCGATCACATAGACGCAGACCTCTTTGGCGCTCTGTTTGGTGTAGTGGTACTTGGCGCCACAAAGATTGTTGATAAGAAACGAGACATCGTCACGGATGCGTTTGTCGTAAGTCTTGAAGACCTCGGTATCGAAGTCTTTGATTGCCCGCCGGAAGTTGTCGTTGTCTAAGAATGGCTCCAGCACCTTTTCCTTCAGATTGTGAACATAGCGTTCATGGAGCGACTGGAAAAGGGCGGTTTCCCGGGGCGCTATCCCTTCCGCCAGAATCTCCTGGGTCAGGGTCCGGGAAGCGTACTCCTTCTGGGTTTCGCGCCGGAACGTGTTCCGGGCGCTCTCGTCGATCGAGATCCCCAGCAGTCTTCCCTCAATGGCGCGCAGGAAGTCCTCGCTGATCTCAAGTTTTTCGCCGGTAAAGCGGCAGACCGCCACGGATCCTGTTTCAAAATTGACCGCGAACATGTAGTTGAGCAGGTCCCGGGTAATCTGTTCCTCGTTGTAGTAATACAGCGACTCCTTGACCTCTTGCAGTACGGAATAGTTGTAGTTTCCCAGCAGCGAATCCAGAAATCCTTCCGGCAGCATCTCCTTGAGGTCACCAAGCCATTTTGTAAAGAAAGTGTTAAGACTGGACATGGAGATCAGCCTGTCCTTGCGGGCATAAGTGCCGTAGAATTCACTGAAGATTTTGATGGAATCACGCCCGGAAAAGCCTGTAACTCCCTCATGTTCCGATTCGTCGATAATCCGTCGCCGACGCTTGGCGGTGAGACGCTTGCGATCCTCCTCGGAAAGCCAGGCGGGAATATGGCCGGCGTAGATCTCCATCTTGAGCAGCTGCAGGTTCTCGTCGCAGTATTGCCTGTATTTTGCGGGGTCGCCGATCCACTCCAGCAAAGCCTCGGAGTGAGTGTCCATGCGGGATGAGATGATCGTACGGGCAAAGTTGTGCAGCACACGGGGGATAAAGCTTTCGTCGATATGCTTGCCGAAGATATTGCGGTAGATTTCCACCTCGGTGTTCAGGTCCATGACATAAGGGATGTTGATGAATTCGATCCGGTCGGTAAATGACTGAAATCCTTCGATGGTCTTTTCATCCTCCGGGTTCATGAGGGCGATGAAGAGAGATTTGACGTTTTCCTCCACATCCTCAACCTTGTGGATCCCCTCGCTGATGATATTGTGCAGTTCCAGAAGCCGTTCGGCGTTGTGGGATTTCACATCCATCAGCGCGTAAATGCCGTTGTTGGTCTTGGCAAAGCTGGAGTAGAGGTACTTGACCGCATTGCTGTCGCCCAGCAGGATATCGATCTTGCGCTGCAGCTGCTCGTTGGTTATGACGTTTTGCTTCATCGGTTTGTCGCCCGGATTAAAGACGGTGATTCCTTCTCCCAGACGGCGATTGAAGCGATAGGGGCGGGCATGTATCATCTGGTAGATGTCCCTGGAGTTGGGAAGACGCTGGATCAGGGCGTTGAAGATGGAGCTGCAGACCGTGCAGGGGGTTTCACGGAAGACCCACTCGTACTCCTTGTCGGTGAAGAGTTTCCACTTGAATTCGTCGTTCTTGAAGAGGTCGTCGAAGAACAGCCTCCTGTCCCGCTTTGGAATCAGCAGAAGCGGGTTGTCATGGGATGGACAGGGTATCTCCACAAAATCCCCGTTCCGGTGCAGGGAACCCTTCATCTCGGCCAGTTCGGCCTGGCCCAGTTCATATTCATCCAGCAGGTTCGTGAGCCGGTCGACAAAGGACGATAACTGGGTTTCGTTGATCTGCGCCAATACCCTCCGGTCAAGCCTCCAGACCACTTCGTGGCGTGTGCCCGCTTCGCTGTTGGCATATTCTTCGAATTTAAGCAGCAGGTTGTTGAGAAAGGTACTCTTGCCGGAACCGGGCGGCCCTTCGAAGATGTAGATCTTGTTCTGTCTGGCGCTCCCCTTCATTGCATCGACATGGTTGATCAGGCGGTTGGCAAAGAGGCGATCAGCAAAGAAAGGGCGATCCGTATCATTGACAAACAGGTTTCGACAGTCGAAATCCACATAATTGATCGATTCCGGATCATCCGGATATTCGTCGCGCCCCTCGCCGACATAGGTCCTGATCATGTCATGAAAGGTCTGAAAAACATTTCGCACGACTGATGCCGGCCGCAAGGCCAGAATCTTCAGAAAATCATCGAAGGAGACGGTCTGATTGTGTTCCCGCTCGCTGATTTTACGATTCAAGTGCAGTGTCGCTCTATCTACATTAGACATGGGTCACCAGTTAAAGCTTCTTTTTGGTCAGCACTTTCTCGTTCATCGAATATAGCACACGCTGCCAGGTGATCTCCCCTTCCCGCAGCTCTTCACCCCTTGACGGCGATGATGGCGCGGATGCAACCTGAGCCTCACTGGTCTCCAGATGGACCGGACCGCCCCAGAGGTACTCAATTCCTACCATGGTATTGGCGATATATTCCTGCACCAGCTGTTTCCCCTCGAATTTATGATTCAGGTGCAAAGAACCCTCGATCCCCCTGGTCTGGTCAACAGTGATCGCGGGAGGGTGATAGAGTGATTTCAGCATCATCTGCTGATAATCGTGTGCCTTGCGACTTTTGACATAATACTGCCAGACCATGCGTTGCTGGTCGAGGCGCTTGCCGGCCACAAAGAGCTTGTGACGGTCAAGAAAGTCCTGATCCAGATAATTTTTCAGAAATAGGTAGTCGCACAGGTTTTCACGTACTGAAAAGATGAAATCCTGTCCTGTTGCAGAGCCGGTGTCGAACTGTTTGCGCTTGTCATAATCCATGATCCGCTGGAATGCGAAAGAGATGCGCCCCTTATCGGCCTGCTCCTCAATATGACTGAAGAGCCGCATCCCCAGCGCATACGGATTCATACCGACCCGCGGCATGGAGGTGACGCCGGCATGAACCCGGGCGAAATCCACCTCATGCCCCTTGATGCGGTCGTCCTGCAGAAAGAGGCGCTCATGCCAGTAACTGGCCCACCCCTCATTCAGGATTTTGGTCCGGATCTGGGGCTGGAAAAAGATGGATGTCTTACGAACTATCTCAAGTACCGACCGCATCCAGATGTTCTCATCCCTGGCAAGAAACTCCGAATTATCCAGTATAAACCGGAGCAGATCGCGCTTTCTGTCCGGCTGCGCCTCCCCTGAGCGGGCAAAATGAGCTTCCAGCTCCGGGTAGCGCCGTTCCGCCTCGGTAAAAAAGGTCTTCTCACCCTGTTCAGCAAATGATTTCAGACATTCATTGTAGCGGTTGATCTCCTTGATATATTCGCTGACGGAAACTTTTTTCTCCATCTGGAGAAATACATCGAAATAGTAATCGAGGCGGGATGAACACTCAGCCTCGGGGCGGGAGAAGAGATCCGCCAGATCACCATGGAAGTCGACCAGATTGTCGATGCCACGGGCGAATTCAATCACGTAGTCAACCCAGCGCCCCTTCTCGGCGCGCAGTTTGGCGATCACCCGTTTGTCAGAGAGAGCCTGACCGGTGAAGTCGTAGTCCCAGGTATGGCGGAAATAGAGGTTGTTCTGGAAAAAATCGATATGGGCCAGGACGTGGTAGAAGATCATCACATTCAGCCAGTCCGGGTTGTTGTCGTTGTAAAAGGAGATTGGCGGCCGGGTATTAATGACGGTTTCGTAGGGGTTGTGCGGATAGAGCTCGTACTTGCCCTTCTCCCGCAACACCTCCACGTCGTGAACCCAGTAGTCATAGAGCGTCGGGATCATCACCTTGGGGGAGAGTTCCAGCAGATCACGGTTGGTTACGACGTACTCCAGGCTTTCGTCGGTAAAGGAGAGACCGGCAGCCCGGGCGCGCTCCTTGCAGCCCTCCATGATTTTTTTCGTATGTTGATTGATCAGTTCCATATGCTGCCTCTTCCCTCCCCTTCAAGGGGAGGGTTGGGGTGGGGATGGGTGAGAGTCCGCCAAGCCGCCCCATCCCCCTCCTGGCCTCCCCCTTGAAGGGGGAGGGACACGATTTGTCACGAAATCAGCTTCCTGATCCCCTCGATCAGCCGCGGTTCGTCGGCATCCTCCCCCATTGTGTCCATTCTGAGCAGATCGGACTTGTCCTTCAATAACCCCGAATTTCTCAAATAACGGGCTACTTCGGTCCCGCCGGACTCTCCATGTCCATGTTCGGCAATGGTTACTCCAACACGGCTCGCGTATTTCAGAATCTTCTCCAGCTCCGGAATCGCCTTCTCGCCGCCGTCATCCCAGTCATCACCGTCGGTGCCGTGAAAAACATAGATATTGTAATCACGAGCGAGATTCTCTTTCGCCACGATCTCATTGACAAGTTGAAAAGCGCTGGCAACCTGTGTTCCGCCCGCAACCCTGGAGTTGTAATAGGTGTAGAAGTCCGGCACTTCTTTGGCCTCGGTGTCATGCAGGATGAACCTGCTCTCTGCCTGGCCGCCGTACTGATAGAGCAGCCAGCTGTAGATCATCACATGCTGGGATACGATCAGGTCGGTAACCTTGCCGGCCATGGAGCCGGAATAATCGCGCAGGAAGAATAGCATGGCCTGCGGCTCATAATCCTTCTCTCTCGACAGGACGCGGTAGACCTTGTCGCGCGGCGCAATCAGAAAACGGGTCGGATCGATATCAGCCACTTCGGGGAGGTTCCCCAGGGCGATATTGGTCTCCACAATTTTGCGCAGCGTGCTCTTTTTATCAAGAACCTGCCCAAAGCCGCGGTTTTTATCGGTCAGATCGTAGGTATAGCGGGTGAATGAGCGTTTCTTGCCCTTGTCTTTCAGGTTCGGAAGCTGAAATTTCTCTGCCAGGGTCTTGCCGAGATCATAGGCCGAGGACTCCATTTCATGATTCTCGCCGTTTCCCTGTCCCGGGCCGCTTCCGGCGCCTTTACCCTCTTCACGGACCGGCTGTTCACCGATGACTTCGCCTTCCTCTTCTTCACCGGTACCGCCGGATGTGCCGCCTTCGCCCGGCGGATGTACCGTCGGATCGTGAAAGAGTTTCTCCTCCACCGTGGTTGGGACGACCACCACCTTGCCCTTGCTTCCCCGCCCCGGTTTCACCAGCTTGCCCACTTGAATCTTGCGAGGGAAGCCGTCTTCAACCCTCTGCCTGTCGCGCTCCAGCAGCTCATCCAGTGATTTGGTCAGCCCGGCGGAACTGATCTGCGGCGACACCGCCTGCCGCAGGATCAGGAGATCGCCATCGGCATAAATACTGCGACCGAAGCGGTCCAGTTCACCCGGCGGAGCGATGTGATCCGGCGGCAGGGCATGATCGTCCCCGGCTGTCTCCAGCTCGGCCCGCAGGCGGACCTCCCGCTCGGGGGAAAGACCGCGCGTCTTCAGCTCTTCCAGGTATGTCAACAGGTCGTTTCGCATAAAAACCCTTAAAGGCTTTTGCCACAGAGAACACA